>DGQS01000133.1 GCA_002389785.1 Bacteroidetes bacterium UBA4408 | reverse complement strand
ATAGGAATATCCAATTGTTGGAGTTAATACATGTCTAACCGCTTTTAATTTTCCTCGTTTGAGTTGATACAAACCGTATAAATTAGTAGTAAGATTTGTATTAAAAGCATAATCACGTGAAGCTTGAAACTTTGAAACCGTATCTATTTTTAGAACTCCTATACCTTCTTCATCATAGGAATAACGCTTACGTATCGTTTGCAAATACCAATTTTCGTTGTAAGTAAACGATGGATTAAGATTAAAGTACTTAAACAATTTTATAGAAGTACTTATCGGAATACTATGATTCATTCCGTTTTTCATTTGTGAGCTTAATTTTTTCGTGAATAACAAACTATCGTAGCTATCTATTTGATTGCGCAAATTTGTTGTGTAGCTAAAGCCTAATGTTTTTAGCCATCGAAATCCATTTTTTGTTTCTACTTTTTGAAACGGAAGTATTCGTGCCACATTAAAAGTAAGTTCAGGTAATTTAATACTTATGGTTTTTAAAAGTGTGTTTTGATTGTGATTAATAGCAGCCGAAAAATTATACGGCTTTCCTATCCAACTTTTATTAAAGGTAATAGAAGAACTTAACTCGTTTTGTAAGTATTGTCTGGAAGTTGTATTCTGATACCTGCCAAATCCGCTTGATCCGGCATTCACACTTGCCGAAAATCTCCGATCGGGCCTTGCTTTAGCATCTTGGTTATGTGTCCAGTTGACTCTAAAATTTTGCAATTCGTTATAATCGTCCAGGTACTTTTCACCAAATTTTTGATTGGCATAACTTACACTAATATTGCCATTGTACTTATAGCGCTTAGCATAATTACTAATTGCTTTAGCCCCCCAACTTCCTTTACTGTAAATATCTCCTCTAACAGCCAAATCCACTTTATCACTTATTCCAAAATAATATCCTCCATCTGTTAAAAAGAAACCCTGATTTATAGACTCACCATAAGTGGGAATTAGTATGCCCGACTTTTGACCTTTTTTATTTGGGAAAAAACCAAAAGGCAACATCAAAGGAGTGGGTACATCGGCAATAACTAAATAAGCCGGACCGGTAATAATTTTATCATCCGGAATAACGCGCACTTTAGAAGCGGAAATATAGTAATGCGGATGTTCCAAATCGCAGGTGGTGTATTTACCGTGTCGAACAAAAAAATTATTGCTGCTGTCGCGTTTTACTTGCTCACCGTGCAAAATTCCATCACCTTCTTTAGTAATAACATCTTTGATTTTACCCTTCTTGGTTTCAAAATTATAGCTCATTCCACGCGACGAAAACTCCTGTCCTCCATCTGCAAATTTCGGATCTCCAATACGTTTACCGGTTGAATCAATTATTCCGGTGGCGGTAACAAAATTGTTTTTAGTATCCAATATAATTTGTTCCGCATCTAATTTGGTATCTTCATAAGTAACATGGGCATCACCATAGAGGTACACTTTTTGATTTTCCACTTCAAAACGAATTGAATCGCGGGCTGAATAAGTGACTTTAGAATTTAACGCACTTTTTGAAACTACAGCTGAATCAGACTTTGAAACAGGTTGCGCCAAGGCACTCAGCGAATCCAAGTCTGAATTTAAAAAGACATCAGCAGGAACTGCGGCAAAAACCATTGTTCGAGTAATCAACAATGAACAGATAATAAAATGTTTCAGTACGCGTTTATGCCCCAACTTTTAATCCTATTTTTGTAAAAACTACAGATAAAATAAAGCGTCAAAGCTAACGAAAATTGTTAATTGACAGTATTGTAATTAGTGTTAAAGTAGCCTTGTAAAAATTGAAAATACTCCCATCAACTTCCATCATTTTATGTTTAGGTATTTGCTGTATGCAAGTAATTAACTGCTATGCAGGAAATCTAATGAAAAAAAATCCGGCTTTAAAAACAATTGTCATTGATGCCGGACATGGTGGTCACGACCCCGGTTGCCACGGAAGAAAGGGCAAGGAAAAGGAAGTTACTTTATCGGTTGCCCTAAAATTAGGAAAGTTGATTTCAGAAAACCATCCGGATGTAAAAGTGGTGTATACGCGTGAAAAAGATGAGTTTATAGAATTGCATGAGCGCGCCAATATTGCCAATCGTAATCATGCTGATTTATTTATTTCAATTCATTGCAATTCAGGCAAAAGCAATGCT
Organism: Bacteroidetes bacterium UBA4408; assembly: GCA_002389785.1. Taxonomy (GTDB): domain Bacteria; phylum Bacteroidota; class Bacteroidia; order UBA4408; family UBA4408; genus UBA4408. The sequence goes on along the minus strand of DGQS01000133.1, from coordinate 40,639 downwards.
TATGGAGTTGAAACATTTAGTATGGGATTACATCGCAGCGCCGACAATTTAGATGTGGCAAAACGAGAAAATGAATCCGTATTATTAGAGAAAGATTACAAAACCAAATACGATGGGTTTGATCCCAATTCGCCCGAAGCAAGTATTATTTTTACCTTGTATCAAAATGCATTTCTTGAGCAAAGTTTAACCATAGCTTCCTTAGTTCAAGATGAATTCAGAGATGTAGATAAGCGATTTGACCGGGGAGTTAAACAAGCCGGTTTTTTAGTTTTGGTGTATACTGCAATGCCCAGTATATTAATTGAAACAGGCTTTTTAACAAATCCTGAAGATGAACGCTTGATGGTTACTGATAAAGGGCAGCAAAAAATTGCTGAAAGTATTTATCGTGCTTTTCGCAAATACAAAGGCGATCTTGATGATGGTAAAAAAAATGAAGGCGTTCGAAATGAATTAAAACAAGAAATTAAATCAGAAGAAAAACCCAAAGAAAATTTATACAAGAAACCTGTGCCTAATAAACCGGTTCCTGCAGATGTAAAAATTGCCGAAGATTCAACAAAGATTGCCGATTCGGTGCAGAGCAAAAAAACAGATCGTAGTGTAGTAGAAAATTCAGCACAAGGTGCCGTTTCCTACAAAGTGCAATTTAGCAGTTCAGATAAAAAAATTCCACTAACTTCGAATCAGTTTAAACAGCTCAAAGAAGTATCAGAATACGTTGAAAATGGAATGTATAAATATACTGTTGGCAACTTCGATGATTTAAATGATGCCATGAATTTACAAAAGGACGTGCGCGCTAGTGGGTTTAAAGAAGCATTTGTGGTGGCGTTTAAAGATGGTAAGCGAATTAACATGAAAGACGCATTGTTGTTGCAAAAAAAATAATTTCATCTCAGTTTTTCCGTAAAAAAAGTAGCATTAATTATGAAACTCAACTTATCAAGAGAAGCAAAAATTGGATTGATAGTAGCCGGCGCTATCTTTTTGCTGGTATATGGATTAAACTTTTTAAAAGGAAAAAACATTTTTACAAATAGAACTCACTTTTTTGCCATTTATGAAAATGTTGACGGTTTAACGGAAGCAAATCCGGTGTTTATAAACGGATTTATTGTTGGTCAAGTAAATCATATTTTTTTTCATCCCGACAATTCAGGAAAAATGATTGTTGAAATTAGTTTGAAAGAAAATGATTTGACCATTCCAAAAAATACGGTTGCACGAGTATTTGCAAATGGTTTATTGGGCACTCAGGCAATTAATTTGGTACTAGGCGATTCAAAAGCATTTGCCGAAAGCGGTGATACACTTGCCGGTGATGTTAAGTCAAAAATGCTAGATGATATCGGTGATCAGGTTTTACCTATTAAAAACAAAGCCGAAAAATTAATTGTAACAATTGATTCTTTAGTTGCTAGCGTGAATGGAATTATTAATCAAGGTGGTGGCAATAATTTAAAAAACACTTTGAAAAATTTAAATTCCATGACCGCTCAAGCAGATGGATTGCTTGTCTCTGAAAAAGTTAGACTCGATAATATTTTACAGAATGTTGAATCCATCACTGGAAATTTAAAAACCGGAAATAAAGACTTAGCAGCTATTCTCAAAAACTTTAACACTATCAGCGACTCATTAGCAAAAGCAAACATTGCAACTACCATAAACAATGCAAACTCTGCAATAAAAAATATTGATATTATTGCAGCAAAAATAAATTCAGGTAAAGGCTCCATAGGCTTACTGGTTAATAATGATTCACTCTACAACAACCTAACTTCTGCTTCAAAAAATTTAGATAAACTACTTATTGATTTAAATCAACACCCCGGTCGTTATGTTCACCTGAGTGTGTTTGGCAAAAAAGATTCGAAGTAATGCAACTTGTTAACTTAGCCCTTAGCTTTACAATGTATTTTAACAATCAGCGGAAGTAGCTTTAAACTTGCTCCTTGCATCAATGTTTTATCGATAAAAAGTAAAAAATGAATTGGATAGATAACCTGATATTTTGTGTGCTTCTGGCAGGTGGTATTTATTGGTTTGCCCGAAATGCTCAGAAAATAAGAAGAAATATTCTGCTAGGCAGAGCTTTAGATATTTCCGACAATTTGAATGAACGATGGAAATTGATGGCAAAAGTTGCCATAGGTCAGAGTAAAATGGTAGTACGACCGGTTGCCGGTATCTTGCACATATTTGTGTATCTAGGATTTATCATAATTAACATTGAAGTACTCGAAATAATTATTGATGGCATTTTTGGTACGCATCGCATTTTTGCATTTATGGGGTACTTTTATTACTTGTTAATTGCCTCGTTCGAATTCCTTGCATTACTTGTAATTTTAGGTTGTGCTATATTCCTCATTCGCAGGTATGTGCTGAAACTAAAACGCTTTATGAATAAAGAGTTAGAAGGTTGGCCCAGAAATGATGCTGCAATAATATTGACTACCGAAATTGTATTGATGTCGGCATTTTTAATTATGAATGCTGCCGATGGAGTTATGATGAGCTATGGTAAATTAAGCGGGGGCATTCTATTGCCCGAATTTGCCGAAGCTGCGACTAAAATATTTGGTGAACAAAGTCAAGCTGGAAAAGGACTGTATTTTCCTGTAAGCGCCTATTTAACCGGATTTTTACCGAGCAATCCTATAGCATTGCATTACATTGAACGCGTTTGTTGGTGGTTTCATATACTTGGAATTATTGCCTTTTTAAATTACATCCCCTATTCCAAACACTTCCATATTTTGCTTGCATTCCCAACTGTATTTTATTCTAATTTAAAACCTAAAGGAAAGTTCTCCAATCTTGAATCAGTTACCAATGAAGTAAAATTAATGCTTGATCCCAGCGCAGTGCCTCCTGTTAGCGATGCGCCACCTGCTAAATTCGGAGCAAAAGATGTTCCTGATTTAAGTTGGAAACAATTAATGGACGCTTACAGTTGCACAGAATGCGGGCGTTGCACGAGTAATTGTCCGGCTAATCAAACCGGTAAACTTTTGTCGCCACGTAAAATTATGATGGATACACGCGACCGTATGGAAGAACTTGGAAAAGGAATAGATAAAAATGGAGTAAATTATTCCGATTCAAAAGCTTTAGTTGGAGACTATATCACTGCTGAAGAACTTTGGGCATGCACCACGTGTAATGCGTGTACTGAATCTTGTCCGATTAATATTGATCCTCTTTCAATCATTATCGATTTACGGAGATACCTCGTTATGGAGCAATCGGATGCTCCCGCTGCGTTAAATGCTATGTTTACCAATATTGAAAACAATGGAGCACCTTGGCAATTTTCACCGGCCGATCGATTAAATTGGAAAAATGAATAACATGGAAAATAAAAAGTACATCTCTACTTTTCTTATTGCATTAGCAGTTGTGTGTGCAGCAGCAATTTTAGGAAGTGCCTTTAAAAACAGGAATAATTACACACAAAAAATTTCAGTAACCGGTTTGGGTTCTCGCGATTTTGTTTCCGATCTGGTCGTTTGGACAGGAAGTTTTAGCCGTTCCTCTTTTGAATTAAAACAAGCATATCAGCTGCTTAACAACGATCGCGAATTAATTCAAAAATACTTCACATCCAAAGGTGTAAGTGAAAAGGAACTTATTTTTTCTTCAGTTACAATTTCTAAAAATTTTGATGAATTATTTGACAATGAAGGTCGGTTAACCGGACGAAAATTCATTGGGTATACATTAAATCAAAGCATCACCATTGAATCAAAGGAAGTAGAAAAAATAGAAAATCTTTCGCGAGAAGTAACCGAATTAATTAATCAGGGAATTGAATTCTACTCCGAAAATCCGCGTTACTATTACACTAAATTAGCTGCCTTAAAAGTGGAAATGATTTCGGAAGCTACAAAGGATGCTCGCAGCAGGGCACAAAGCATTGCCGAAAACGCTAGAAATAAACTGGGCAATTTAAAAAATGCAAGCATGGGAGTCTTTCAAATAGTAGGACAAAATGCAGGAGAAGATTATTCCTGGGGAGGTACTTTTAATACCTCTTCAAAACGAAAAACAGCATCAATTACGCTAAACTGTGATTTTGAAATAAACTAACATGGAGAAAGAACTGGTAGTACCAACTATGGCTGAATGCCTTGCTAAAGGAGAAGTTCCTGAAATTTTATTTTGGGTAGGTTGCGCAGGTAGTTTTGACGACAGAGCAAAAATAATTACCAAAGCAATTGTTCGCATTTTAACAAAAGCCGAGGTAAAATTTGCGGTATTAGGAACCGAAGAATCCTGTACCGGGGATCCAGCAAAAAGAGCAGGAAACGAATTTTTATTTCAAATGCAGGCAATGACCAACATTCAACTATTAAATGGTTATGAAGTAAAAAAAATAGTTACCGGTTGTCCGCATTGCTTTAATACCTTAAAAAATGAATATCCTGAACTTGGAGGAAACTTTGAAGTAATCCATCACACTCAATTAATTCAGCAATTGTTAGACTCCGGAAGAATCAAAGTAGAAGGAGGAAATTTTTCAGGTAAGAAAATAACCTTTCACGATCCCTGCTATTTAGGTAGAGGAAATGATGTATACGAAGCTCCACGCGCTTTATTGGGTAAACTGGATGCTGCCTTAGTTGAAATGAAACGTTCTCGTGCCAACGGATTATGTTGTGGTGCAGGTGGTGCGCAAATGTTTAAAGAAGCCGAAAAAGATAATAAAGAAGTGAATATCGAACGTACAGAAGAAGCTCTTGAATTACAGCCTCAAGTTATTGCAACAGGCTGTCCATTTTGCATGACCATGTTACGTGACGGTGTTAAACTTAAAGAACAGGATCAGGCTACCGAGGTATTGGATGTTGCTGAACTTATTGCAAAAGCTGCTGATTTATAAAATTTTTATACGACTCCATTCCTCATTTCTTTTTATTCGCAATTTATTTTTCTACTTTTAATCAGATTTGAGAAATTGCTATAAGCCATTTTTCTTTTCAGATTTTAAGATCTTTTTTTTACATCCAAAAAATTCAGTCTGATCCTTGGCATTAAACCAAATTTTAAAACAGATCTAGTTGTGTAAGTATGAAAAATATTGACTCTTTTTCACATACCCGAGGAGAATCCATTTATGTAGATGACATTGCATTGCAACAAGGAACATTGTATGCTGTTGCCTACGATTCAAAAATTGCACACGGAAAAATACGCCATTTGTCAATTGATGCTGCTAAATCTTATCCTGGAGTTGAAGCCGTGCTGACTTATCTTGATATTCCCGGAGAAAATCAAATTGGCGGCATTATTCCGGATGAAGAATTACTTGCTGAACATGAGGTCCATTTTTGTGGAATGCCCATAGCGTTAGTTGTTGCGAAAAGTCAGGAAATAGCTGAAGCTGCAGCAAAATTAATACAAGTTGACATTGAAATACTTGAGCCCATCACGGATGCAAGGGAAGCTGCAAAAAATAATAAATTGATAGTACCACCACGTACTTTTCAAATTGGTGATACTGCATCTCAATGGTCACATTGCACGCATATAATTGAGGGCATTGCTGAGTCGGGAGGACAAGAACATTTGTATATTGAAACACAAGGTGCCTATGCCTTACCACTTGAAAATGGAAGTATAAAAATTTACTCTTCTACTCAAGGTCCCACTGCAGTGCAACGAACAGCAGCAAAAGTGTTGGGTGTACCCATGCATAAAATTGAAGTTGATGTAACACGCTTAGGTGGAGGCTTTGGAGGTAAAGAGGACCAAGCAACTACTTGGGCTGTTATGGCAGCACTTGCCTGCAAAAAATTAAAGCGTCCTGTAAAATGCATACTCGATAGAATGGCCGATTTGCGTATGACCGGAAAACGTCATCCTTATTCAAGCGATTTTAAATTAGGATTGTCGAGCGATTTAAAAATAATAGCATATGAAGCTACCTTTTATCAGAATGCAGGAGCTGCAGCTGATTTATCTCCGGCTGTGCTGGAGCGCACGTTATTTCATGCTACCAACAGTTATTGTATTCCGCATACTAAGGTAACTGCATATAGTTGCAAGACCAACTTACCTCCTAATACCGCTTTCCGTGGATTTGGAGGTCCACAAGGAATGTTTGTAATTGAGGCAGCTATTGCTAAAGCAGCTGAAAATCTAGGAATAGATGCCAGTGTTATTCAGCAAAAAAATTTATTACAAGATGGAAATGTATTTCATTACGGACAAATTGTAAATGGTTGTGAAGCTCATAATTGTTGGGATACAGCAACTGATTTATTTGAATTTGAGAGAGAAAGAACTGCAGTTAAAGAGTTTAATAAAAGTAATTTGCTGATAAAAAAAGGGATGGCAATTATGCCCATTTGCTTTGGAATTTCTTTTACTAAAACACTCATGAATCAGGCGCGTGCCTTGGTGCATGTGTATACGGATGGTAGCGTGGGAATTAGCACGGGAGCTGTTGAAATGGGGCAAGGTGTTAATACAAAAATGTTGCAGGTTGCAGCCAATATATTCTCTATAGCTAGCTCAAAAATAAAAGTAGAAACAACCAATACTACCCGTGTTGCAAACACCTCCCCTTCAGCAGCAAGCGCGACTGCCGATTTAAATGGAAAAGCAACACAACTTGCCTGCGAAGCAATAAAAAAACGTCTTCTAAAGCGTGCTGCAATAGAATTAAGCGCACTCGAAAACGATCTTGAATTAAAGGATGAATGCGTACTGCATAAAAATGTTCCGACCGAAATTACTTGGAATAAATTAGTTATGTCCTGTTACCTCAATCGCGAAAGCCTTTCTGAAAGCGCACACTATGCAACTCCTGAAATAAATTTTGATTCCGGAAAGGAAAAAGGTCATCCATTTGCTTACCATGTTTACGGAACAGCTTTATTTATAGTGACAGTTGATTGTTTGCGTGGCACCTACGAAACGGATGCTGTAAAAATAGTGCACGATTATGGCGAAAGCATGAATCCCTTTATTGATAAAGGTCAAATTGAAGGTGGTTTAGTGCAGGGAATTGGATGGATGACAATGGAAGAAGTTGTTTATAACAAAGAGGGTAAATTACTTTCGAATGCTTTAAGTACCTATAAAGTTCCCGACATTTATTCGGTTCCAAAAGAAATTACAATCCACCCTTTAAAAACGAAAGGAAGTGATCTAGCGATTTTTAAATCGAAAGCAGTTGGTGAACCACCTTTAATGTATGGCATTGGCGCTTACTTTGCGCTGCGCAATGCAGTGTTGGCATTTAACCCTTCACATACAATGGAATTAAGTGCACCCTTAACTCCCGAAAAAATACTGATGAATTTATACGCTTAGACAGAAGCGAATTATTTTTTTCGTCTGCCAACTAAAATTTTATAAAACGAGCGACTACGGATTTCTTCAATGGTTAAACCTGTTGCAAGAACTTCTTTTTCAGTAATTGCACCACAATTTAACGCACGTAAAAAATAATTCAGTAAACCTTGTCCGGTTGCTGCATCGTCAAATACATCTCCTGAAAGTGTTGCCTGAGCAGCCTTTTCAACAAAATTTCGCAAGCGTACTGCAGCGTCTTCATAACTCTCCAAAAAGAAAGTATAAGTGGCAGCATAGCGCATAGGAAACTGTGCCGGATTTAAATCCCATCCCTGATAAAATCCATTAATCAAGGAATGCATGGTGTGTCCATACCCTAGTTTCCAAGCGTTGTGTACAACCCTTCTATTTTCAATTTCCTGTTCCAGTGTGAGTGAATCACCTCGGTGTGGACCAACCGGCATTACATTGGTTGCTCCATCGCTAAGCATGATGCCGGTACCTCCCAAAGCAACACGTGTCATGTGATGTGCAAAATCGCATACCGGATGATCCATGGTTTGATAACGTGCAGTTATATTGCAGGAGGCTGTGTAATCATAGGTTCCAAAATGCGCTGCAATGCAACGTCCCTTTCCGGCTCTAATTAATTTAAGAAGCGGATTTTTCCCATCTGCATCCATAACTGCTTGTGTTGCTTCCACCATCATCTCCATTTTAAGAGAACCATCGGGCAATTGATGAGCCTTTTCAAGTAATTCAAAAAATTTAACGATGGTTTCAACTTGTTCCGGAATCGTAACTTTGGGTAACATTACCACAAAATTTGGAGGCAATATTCCTCCACTTTTTTCCAATAAGGTACTCACAAAAAGATCCAGTGTACGAACGCCGCGGTACTTTAAATCTTCGGTAAATGGCTTAATACGGATGCCAATAAATGGAGGTATCGTTTTATCTGCCATTCCTTTTGCTAATTCGGTGGCTGCTGTAACAGCCGTAGCATCTTCTTCATCATCTGGACGATAGCCAAATCCATCTTCAAAATCGATTCTAAAATCTTCCACTGCTTCAGTTTGCAATTTGGCTTTAATCTTATTATAAACCGTGTAAGGAAGCCATGCTAGGTCTAATTTACGCTGCTCATCGCTTAATTTATTCAAACGTTCCTCCAAAACCATTACCTCTGCTTCTGTATCCGGTAAACTTGCATGACCCTTTAATTCAAGCACCTTGGCTAATATGGCGAAATTGGGGGCATTGTAGATAAAACTTTTGAAAGCAGCTTTTCCCATTTTAACGGTACTATCGCTTTTAAACAAATTAGCTCCACCATAAACAGTATGTACCGGTTGACGATGTGGCAAATCGCCGGGGTACACAGCTTGAAATGCAAGGTTGGCTAATTTTAATTCATTTAATATCTCAAGCTTTTCTTTTTCAGGAATAGTTAACTTCATCGTATTGTTTTTTTGTTTTTATTAATCTCAAGATCCTCTGTAGGTGCTATATCCGTATGGGTTTAACAACAAGGGAACATGGTAATGCGATGCATCGCTTATTTCAAATTCAATGCTAACAGAAGGATAAAATGCAGTGGTTTGAAGTCTTTTAAAATATGCACCAGTTTCGAATTGAAGACGGTATATTCCCGGAGCTAAAATTACTTTGTCGGAAAGTAAGTCAGTGATTCTTCCATCTTTGTTTGAAATTCCTTTGGAAATAACGTTCCATTCTCCAGAATTTTTTTGTGCGAGATAAACTTCAATTCCCTCAGCAGGTTTTCCTAAACAGGTATCTAAAATATGGGTAGTAAGTTGACTCATTCCAGTAATTTATTAATTCGAATATGGGTTATTTTTTGTTGTTCTGCGGCGGCAATCTGTATTTCTTTTTCCGGCGCATTGGTTAATCTTTGTGTCAATAAGTCGAGCATTTCTTCTGCTGATTTGCCGGTTGCACAAACAATAAATATAAATCCAAATTTATGTTCATATGCTTCATTTCCTTTAGCCAGTTGATCAATTATATTAGTGTTAGCATCCAAAACACTTGATTGCTCGCTAGATGCCCATTTATGCGTAGAGGCAAATTTCTGCTCCAACGAGGAGCGGTCTCCTATTTTGGGATGATGGCTAAATGCTTCTAAATAATCTTTTGTATCACATTGCTGCCAGCATTCATCGGAAGCCATTTTCAATTCTTCAATCGATAAAAAAGGTCTTTTTTCGACCAGCAAATTCACCCATTTAGAGGCACCGCAACATTTTTCCAATTCCTTACTTGCAACTGCCTTCGATAGCTGATTAAATTCTTCTAACTTCATTTCTACAATTTAGCATTTCCAAATAACCGCATGCGGCTAATTCCTCCATCAGGAAAAATCGACAATCGTACATGAGTAAAAGGGCCATGATTTTCCACTTCCTTTTCAAAATAATGTTCAAAATCGGCATTCAATTTTACTTTTGGCAAAACTGTAGTCCAGTTAATTTCTGTTGATGTCAATTTTGTTTCATCCTCCGGTTTGATAGTAGTACCTTCAATCATACAAGCATCAGGATAATTTCCTTTAAAATGACAGGTATCAATTAATACTTGCTTTATAGTACCTGCATGGGCTAGTCGAACAATAACCCAATCCCGATTATTGGGAGTGCGGTTTCGCTTGGTTTCCCAACCATCGCCCATGTTAATGCCACGTCCGGGTAGGAGTAAATTATCCATGTGCGAAAAAAACATATCGTTGCAAAGCACCGATTTTGCTCCATTTAGTGCTGAGGCTAAATCAACAATTTCATCTGGCTGAAGGCTTTTCCAATCTTTCACAACCTCCCCATACACTTTTAATCTAGCAACTCCACCATCCGGATATATGTGTAACTTCAAATGAGTATAAATTGATTTATCTGCAATTTCAAAAAAGTTTTGACTACCAGCGTCTAATGCTACTTTCGGCAAAATTTCTTTCCACTGTATTGTATCATCATTCAAAGATGTGGCCTCCAGCTTAGTGTTGATTGTACAAGCTTCGACAGAAGCAAATGGTGGATGGTTGCCTAAAAAATAATTAGTGTCAATATCTAATCCGTGAATAATTCCATGTGTTGCCAATTTAACAATGCACCAATCGTGACCTTCAGTTCGCTTTCTTCGGCTTTCCCATCCATCCATCCACTTTCCGCGGTCAGTGTATTTATCGGCAATAAATATCCCTCTTCCAGGTAAGACCAAATTTTGCATTTCAGCAAAAAAATCGTCGCTGCAAAGCAAAGCTTCAGCTCCAAGTCGTCCCGAAGCGAGATTTGTATAGCTACAAAATTTGGGTTGCTCTTTTATTATTTCTACAACACTTTTCATATTTATTCAAATTAAACCCTTTTAAATTACAATCCGGTAAAATAACTGTATTACTATTTAAGCAGTATTTTCCCTTGTTCCAAATGTAAAAAATTTCCCTTATCGAAAACCAATTCACCGGCAACCCAGCATTGTTCAACAACTCCCAACAAGTTCATTCCTTCATAAGGGCAAATTTTATGACGGTGGTGAATTAAGTCTTGTTTAACCGTAAAACTTTTTGTTTGATCCCAACACACAATATCTGCATCGTATCCTTTTTGCAACTTTCCTTTAGTTTCAGCCATACCAATAAATTGTGCCACATGCAGGGAAGTTAATTTAGCTAGCTGTTCAACAGTAAATCCACGTTCTTTTGCAGCAGTAAAAATTAGTGGTAACAGAAATTGTAATCCGGCAATACCTCCCCATGCTTTTGCAAAATTACCCGAGCTGGTTTCCTTTATATCCGGAGGTGCAGGAGAATGATCGGTTACAATAAAATCAAGCGTTCCATCTTTGAGTGCTTCCCACAAGAGTTCGTTGTTTTGCTTTTCACGAATGGGTGGTGCGCATTTATATTGTGTAGCTCCATCCGGAATCATTTCAGCAAAAAGGCACAAATACTGTGGACAAGTTTCGGCTGTAATCGGAAGTCCTTCGAGCTTAGCTGCACGAATTAAAGGCAAGGCTTCGGCTGAAGAAATATGTACTAAATGTACGGCTGACTGCGTCTCTCTGCATAAGTCAATCATTAATTGAACCGCCTTGTTTTCCCAACTTTTTGGTCGCGATTTTAAATAAGCCTGATAGCTGTTTGGTGACTTTTCCAGCAGATGAGAATCATGATGCGGTTCATCTAATTCACAATGTACAAGCAATGGTTTGTTGTGCTTCTTAAGAATTAATAAAGCCTTGCGAAGATGCGATGCTGTTGTATTTGGAAAGTCATCGATACCTGAATGAGTTAAAAATGCTTTTAATCCAAACACACCGCTTTCGAGTAAATCGTTTAATTCATGCTCATTGTCGGGTACTACACCTCCCCAAAATCCACAATTTACATGCAATTTATTAGCGGCAGCTTTTAACTTAATTTCAAAATTTTTGCGGTTAGTTGTAACAGGGGTAGCATTTAGCGGCATTTCGACCATGCTTGTGATACCTCCAGCAGCGGCTGCTTTTGTGGCTGTATCGAAGCCTTCCCAATGGCTGCGTCCTGGTTCATTGATGTGCACATGGCAATCGATTAAACCCGGCATTACAATTCGTTCAGCAGCATCTATTATTTTTCCTTCATAGTTCACCGGGAGTTGATCTACAAAGTCAACTATTTTAGCTCCATCAATTAGCAGTATACCTTTATTAAATCCATCCGGACAAAGAATATTGTTTCCTTTTATGGCGAATAATGTTGACTTCATCGGAATAATCACTTGTTGCGTTGTCAACAAAAATAGAAAACTTAATTTTAGATTCGCTATTTGCTGTTAAAGATGAAAGAACTAAAATTATGGCAGTTTATCGCTGATCAATTGGAGAAAAAAAATCCGGTTGTATTTATGTGTGTACTTGAAAGTGAAGGAAGCAGCCCTGGAAGACAAGGTTTTAAAATGGCTGTTACATACACCGAAATTTATGGTTCAATTGGTGGTGGTATCATGGAACATAAATTAGTAGAACTTGCTAAAGAAAAATTAAAGGTATTCCCGGACAAAGCACTTACTAAAAAACAAATACATCAAAAATCGGCTCCGGGAAATCAAAGTGGTATGATTTGCAGTGGCGAGCAAACAATTTTTATATACAAGATTCAGGAAAAAGATACCAAACACATTTATAGCATCCTGAATACGTTACAACAAACAAAAAATGGATTATTAGAAATTAACTCTGATGGTATTTGTTTTTACGAAAAATTAATTCCGGAGCAGAATTATCGCTTCGAAAAAAAATCGGAAATAATATGGGAGTATGAAGAAAAGTTAGGCTATAAAAATTTTTTGTACATCATTGGCGGAGGGCATTGCAGTTTTGCTTTAAGCGAAGTAATGAGTCGCTTGGATTTTTTTATTCATGTAATTGATGAACGCAAAAATTTAAATACCATGCGTCAAAATACCTTTGCTAATCGATTGGAAGAAGTAAAAAATTTTGATGAGATGGATAAGTTAATTCCATCCGGCAGCATGATTTACTTGGTGGTTATGACACATGGATATCGCACAGATGCTGCGGTTTTGAGAAAATTAATAGACAAGAAATTTTGTTATTTAGGAGTACTGGGAAGCAAATCAAAAATAAAAAAACTGCAGGATGAATTGTTACTAGACGGAATTTCTTCTGAACTAATTTCTCAATTACACGCTCCAATAGGATTGGATATTAAGAGCGAAACACCTGAAGAAATTGCAATTAGCATTGCTGCCGAAATAATTAAAATAAAAAACGCACAACGTTAAGCTGTGCGTTTTTTAAAACTCGCAATTCCGGTTATAAACTAAATACTCTTGAAATATTGAATCCAAGGCGTACACCTGCATTGCTCCATTTTGTAGTTGTTTTAGGGATAAATTGATTTTCTAAAACACCCAATGAGTTTACAAATTGCAATTGAAATACGTGTCCTCCTGTTTCAATGTCGAGTCCAACCGCAAATGAATCGTAATAAGTATCACGACTCCATTCAGTTGCCCTCCAGCAATATTCAGCGGTTAATGCAAAACGACGTGTAAACTTAAATCGTGTTGCAGCACAAACTGCATACATATCATTGCTATCGCTTAGCTTTTCAACTAAATTAAAATGCACCATGGTGGGTGCTACCTGAAAAGAGAAACGCTCAGAAAATTTTCGACCGATAATCAATTGATAGGCGTAGGATAATCGATTATTTTGATTTGAATATTTATCAATACCACTGATTGCCTTGTTAGGATCTTTTGCCATAGTATAATACATTCCTGCAAAAAGCGTCATGCTCAAAGGCATAGAATTATTAGTAGTTTGGCGCAATAGTCGGTATTTAGCAAATAAATCACCGGTTTTGTCAATGTTGGTTCTTCCAACCCCAAACTGCAAACGACCATCATAACTGTATTCAAGACCCAATCGTATACTTGCACCTCCATCTAATCCAAAAGCTTCATTCAAACCTCCGTTAAGGGCACCAAAACGATGAGAAATTCGAAAGTCAAGGCTTCTTTTACCGGCCACTTCTATGGTATGTAAATTTATTAAGCGAGTACCTTTGAAAGTAGCAGTTGTGAATTCTTTCTTTTTGGGAGCTTCAGTTGCATTCATCAATGCTTCCATATCATCCTGTGCATAGGCAGCTTGGATGTTGCTTAAAATTAAAGTAAGAAATAGTGCAGTTGCAATTTTTTTTATCATAAGAAATAAGTATTACACAGCAATTTTACGAAATCAAATTGAATTGTCATTTATTTTTTTTAGTTGTTTGAATGGCCATTCTCAAACCAGCATTTCAAAATCATGTATTCTGAATTGCTGAGTGGTGTTGAACCCGCAGGAGGCATAGTTCGTTGGTCGATTACCTTCGTTTTAAATTTGCCATCACCTATAGAAGATTCCAAATTTGTATACAGATTACTTGACAAATTAGGATCATCACCTGTACCATCATGACAGCCGGTTGTGGCACATTTACTGGTTAATATTGCAGTTACATCTGTTGAAAATGAAACTGTAGCAGTATCGCAAGGATTAATGCTTCCTTCCGGAAGTTCAACTTCTACTGTATTGTATTCGCAGGAACTTAGTAATGCTAAAATATACAGAATCAAAATTGCCAGTGTAACTCTTTTTAACCTGTCGATAGATTGCCGTTTGGTGCTGATAGTTCTCATGGGTATTAGTTTTAAAAAAATGTATGCAATTAATTCACACTAATTTTTTTTGTTTCTCGCTTTCCATTTGCTTCAATGCATATCAAATAAACTCCTTTCGAAACCTTGTCACCAATATTAAAATTTTGAATGTAATTGCCTCCAAATTGAGTTTCATTCAATAAGGTCACTATTTTATTCCCAGCTAAAGAAATAAGCGAAAGCTGCACTTGTGAAGGATTTTCAATAAAGTATTCAACCGTTAAATTGTCATGCACAGGATTCGGATACACTTTCAAATTTCCTTTTGCATTGTCATTTGAGGTAATACCTGTTGTAACTGCCGGTGTGATAGTTTGGCTAGCAACATATACATAATCTCCAAATTCGCTTCCATTATTATTACACGCATTTCCTGAAGCATAAAAAACAATGTTACCCACGTTGGTTGCAGGTGCTGTCCAATCGAAGGTAAATGCTTTACTCCCGCTTCCGGTTCCTCCATTTAATTTGTGTACCACATTCGGTCGTGATGTACCACTAACTGTTACCGATTTAATAGTTGTTGACGCCGTATTGGTAATTGTAAAAGTTCCGGCTGGAGTATTTCCATTTGCTTTTAATGCTTCGAATCCAATTCCGAAGAGTGAATTTCCACTACGTGTTACAGTAGCTGTAAGATGATAAACCTGTCCGGGAACATATTGCCAGTTGGGCATGTTGGAAGCAGTGATAGTTAATGCACCACCACCTGCTCCAAGTGCATACGAATTATGACAACCGGTGCAGTTGGTTTCTCCCGGAGAACCCGTTCTTCCGGCCTTTCCATTATCTGATAAGATATCAGCAGTTGCAATTACTGCTACACCAATAAAAATTGCTAGGGGGTAAAATCTCTTTAGTTTCATGTTATTAGTTTTTAGGTTACTATTAATGTGTTTAGTGAATGCTCACAAAAAAATTACTGATGCAAAAAAAGCAACACGAAGTACCCTGGCAATTTTAAAAAAGCGGGATGGGAAATTTTTACACTTGAATTGGAATAAAAAGCAATTGCAATTTATACTTGTAACACGCATCACATTAATTAAACATTTTGAGGTGGTAAATACTCGATTTCATTGAACAAATTAAATGTTTAAACATTTATTGTTGTACGTTTAATCGATAAAACCAGTGTTTTAATAGTACCAATAATTTAATTTTGATGATGGAATAAATTCTTGCGTGAAAAAATCTTTGACTCACGCATCCATTATAAATAAAGAGATTCCCGATGCTCTCCATTTTCAACTCCTACAATTTCTTGTTTAAATAATAAAATATCCTATTCAATAAAAAACAATTTTATGCGCTGCATTATTATACTACTCTTGCAGCGTTTTATTCTCAATAGCCTGAATTTCCCACCTGAGCGAGTAAAACTAACAGCTTACTCTAATAACCTCATCATACAAATTACGAATGCAATTTGCTACTGAAGCAACAACAAAATTTTTAATTCAATTTAAAACCCAAAAAAAAATGAAAAAAAAATTGGTAACAATTCCTGGAATATTGTTCCTTCTTCTCTTATGTACAAGTACACTAAGAGTTAGTGCTCAACAATTGGCTTACAAAGGAATTTACATAGATTCGTTCGATGCTATACTAGGGAATACTAGTAAGGAAGACAGCTTATTGCATTATTTAAAAGACAGTTCCTTTAACAGTATTATTTGTTATCGAATGTCGTCAGTAATAAGTGCTACACTAAGCAGCACCAAAAACAACACTTTAGCAGCATTTCTAAAAAAAGCGCGAAGTCAATATGGAATAAAAAATATTCTGGCTAGCAGCGAAACTTATGATACATTTAAATCACTCATTGCTCCTTACAACCGTTCACGCGCTGATTCACTTGAGCGATTTAATTACTATTATCTTGAATTCGAATTTTGGAACTCACATTCAACTAGTCCGGTTTCGAGCAGCAACAATGGATATTATTGTACAACTTACCTACAACCCAAGGGCTATAACTGCGACACTGCCGGAGCATTTTTATACTACCGAAAAATGCTCAAAAGCCTTGATTCGCTCGCATTAAAAGATGGAATCCGTTCGGCAACTTACATCGGAAATCCAAATCAAGGGCAATGTAAATTCATTGCAACAACAGTTGATTTACTCTTATGTGATAACTACACTTCAACCATATCAAACATTTTTACCAATGTTAAAACCCGCTTTACCTATTTGGGTTCAACTTCTAAAACGTTACAAATAGTACCTATTTTTGCGAGCTATTCACCCGGTGGAACTTTTTTAGGCGATTGGTTATGCAAGGCACCAGTTGGACCTCATAGTGAGAAAGGCATCTATACCAATTATTTCCTACCACGGTACAATGCAGAAACAGGAACTTGGAAATCGAAACTTAATTTAGTGGGGTATCAATGGTATCGCTATTCTGGAATGCCGCATAATGGAAACTACAGTGCAGGAAATTTTTGTACTGCACCAACTACTAGCAGTGTTTCAACTATTACTTCTTCTACTGCAAGTATTAGTTGGCAAACAATGTCTGGTGGATTAAGTTATTTGCTTTACTACAGAACTGCCGGAAGCACTACTTGGCTGGGACCAATCGCTAGTTCAAGCAACGCGACTTCATTAAGTAATTTGCTCGCATCAACTACTTACGAGTATCAAATTAAAAGTGTTTGTGTAAGTTCTACCAGCAGCACTTCAACAATATTTAATTTTACTACCTCATCAACCATTAATTGTGGAATTCCAAGTAACTTAACTGCTTCAAATATAAATGATAATTCAGCCAATTTAAGTTGGAATAGCGTAAGCACTGCAAGTAGTTATACCCTTCGTTATCGAAAAGTGGGCACTACAACATGGACATCCTTAAATGTTTCAGCAACTACCTATACAGTCCAAGCACTTTCAGCATCGAGTATTTACGAATTTCAAACAATGGCAAATTGTTCGTCCGGATCGGGCAGCTACAGTTCGTCGGTGATGTTTTCGACCTTAGCCCCTCCTTGCAATACACCTTCAAATATTAGCAGTAGCGCTATAACCGAAAATTCAGCAACAATAAAATGGACCGCTGTTGCCGGAGCAAGCAGCTATACGCTTCAATACCGTATGGTCGGTGCTAATAACTGGAATTCAACCTCCAGCACAGTTACCAGTAAACAATTGGTAGCATTGACTTCAGGAAGTATGTATGAAGTGCAATTGCAAACCAACTGTTCTGCTACAAACACAAGCAACATTTCAACTTCAACTCAATTTGCAACTTTAGTAAATATGTGTGGTACACCTACAAATGTTATTGCCAGCGCTGCAACCACAAACTCATTCACTATTAATTGGACAGCCGTTTCTTCATCAAACGGATATAAAGTACAATATCGTAAGCAATCGAGTAGCAACTGGACAACCGTTAGTACGAATTTCAATTTTAAAAATATTGGTTCACTAACTGCTTCAACTACTTATGAATTTGCTGTTTCCACACAATGTGTTAATGGGTTAAGCGCCTACTCTACTATACAAACAATAACCACGCTCGGTAATACTGCCACTTGTGATGTGCCTACCGGCTTATTTGCAAGCAATGTTAGTTCAAGTTCCGTAACGCTAAATTGGACTGCTGCTAGTGGAGCAACAAGTTATAAAATACAATATCGAAAAATAGGAAACACAACATGGATGACAAAAACAACAGCTTTTACTAATAAAAAGATAACCTCCTTAACCGCCAACACTAACTATGAATATCAGGTACAAACAATCTGTTCAAATGGGACAAGTGCCTATTCCTTACTTAGCTCATTTTATACCGGAACTACTGTTGTACAAGCTCGTTTAGCCGATTCTTCTACAGTGCAACCAATAGAAAATACAGCCAGACAAAAGGAGGTTGATTTAGGATTTATTTCGAATTCAAAAAGCTTCACCATGTTTCCCAATCCGGGTGAGAATGGAAATATCCATGTTAGGCTTCAATTAGCTTATCAGACAGAAGTAAAAATAGAACTGGTAGATATGTTAGGAAAGATCTTATATTCAGGAAAAATCATCACTGATCAACAAGGATTTTCAGAATCTAAATTACCGCTTGAGATACAATTGAAAGCTGGTATTTATCAAGTTATAGCAATAACAGCTACCGAAAAATTTCAATGCAAATACATGGTTAATTAAGAAACGTAATTTCTTAACTTATATCAAAAACAAAAGCGGTCATATAAAATATATGACCGCTTTTACTACGTTAAAAAACTAAATTTTAGAAAACTGATGCAATTTTATCCAGTCCAACACTTTTATCCTTTTCTTATCCAGAAAAATTATTTTTTCGTTTGCCAATTCACTTAAACTCCTTGAAAGAGATTCGCGGGCAACACCAACAAGCTTAGCAAAATCTTCTCGACTTAAATCCACATTTATATCGTCGCTACCGGGCATACTGAATTGTTTGTGCAACTTTATTAAAATTGAACAGATGCGATGCTTTACATCTTTTAGCGAGAGATTGGCAATGGTTTCCTTTGCGGTGCGTATATCGCCGCACAAGTTGTCAATTAATCTTCGGTTTACAGTAATCTCTTCTTCCAACAGTTTTAAAAAAACATTTTTCGACATGCTGCAAACTTCTGCAGTCTCAATAATTTGCATATATCCTGAAAATAGCTCATTTTCGATAATGTGTCGATAACCGAAAACATCACCGGCTTTCAGAATTTTAATGGTAAATTCATTTCCAAAGTGATCCATAAAATAAAACTTTGCCATTCCTGAATTTATTCCGAAAACAAATTGTACTTCTTGTTCTGAAATTAAAACGAATTCACCCTTTTGAAATACTTTTACTTTAGTATCGGATTTAATTAAATCGATAGCACTTTGCGGGGTAGATGGTAAAGTTAAGGAATGAATAATGGCGCAACTTTGAGTAAGGTTTGAAACCATGCAGGTGATTTAACTGTTAGTTAGCAATTTGTTTTCATATTTGAATCAAATTATAGGGTTCACCAATTGATCGGATTCAACTTTATTGGCACAAATATGTAACAGATGTACTGTATGGTAAAGTTTACTTCTCTGAAAGGGAAATTTTTGGCACTGAACGGAAAAGTTCAATGTTTAATTATTGAGGTATCCATCAGTCACCCACATCTCAATTTGTGTAAGTGCGCACTGTGGTAGTTTACCTCCATTTTTAGGCATGGGTGAAGCCGAACCTGTGTGATTTATTGCGTTTACTAATCGACCATCAGCTGCAACTACTTTTACCCCATCGTAGCTATCTAATTTAGGATTAGAAGAAGAAGCATTGTGACATGAATTATTGGTTCCACAGTTGGCTGCTAAGATGGGTTGAATTGTATTTTGAAAAGTAACTGTTCCCGGTGTTGTGTCACATTGATTAGTTAAATCAGTTCCGGGATGCAATTCTGCAAGATTATTATAGTAGCAAGCAGAAAAAAAGAGTACACCAAAACTAAGAAGCAAGGTAATTTTTTTCATCGTTTAAAACAGTTAATGCTGATTTCTAATTATTTTTTGCGCCTTGCATGATCCACAAATAAACCAATTCAATTTGTTTCTCGGTTAAATCGGGATAAGGTGAGCGAGGCATCTTTTGTTGTTTATAATTGGAAGTAATTACCTGATACAATTTACTTCCTCTTGCATCCTTGGGTTTTACATCTCCATGTTTAATAACGTCTTCATAAGAGGTAAGTAAAAATTCTTGAGGATTTAAAGTTCCGTGACAATTACTGGCAGTACAGTTTCCAATTATCAAAGGTTGTATATTGTCAGAAAACTTAATAATGGGGGTATCCGGTATCACAGGTTCATCCTTACAAGCTGAAAAGCTTATTATCATACCGACAAAACTTGCTATCAAAAAAATATTTCGTTTATTCGTTACCATACCTTTTGATTTTAATTACAAGTATAAATAGGAATAACTTAATTTCCTATTCGTTTGGTTACAACATTGTCAATGGTGTTGAACAATTGAGTAGGATTGTAGGTGCGCCAAGCTACATTATTTAATTTACCTCCCAAAAGTATATAATAGTCGATGTTGTTTTTTTCAAACTCACGCAAAACATGCTCCCTGAAATTTAAAAATGCGATCCAACCATCTTCTAAATCTTCATACCACTCTTCGTAATAACTATCGTCGCTTGCATGAAAATTCAGTACATTTTCACCAATCAAAATAAATTTTCGAATCCCTTCCTGCAACATACAATCAATAATATCGCGTTTTAAAAACATGATATCGTTGTTGATGCAATCGTTCCACTCACCAATCAATTCAATAATTGCAAAACCTTCATCGTAATCGGCGATAAGTATTTTTATAAAAAGCGTTTCTGAACCCATATCGTCCCATTGCGGATGAATAGCATAATCGTAAATATGATGGGTGTATTCAAATTCGCTGTATTCGCGCTCATAAAAGGGCGAAAGTTCATCTTCAGCAGCGATGTAAATGTGGCGCCAATTGTAATATGGTTCAATGTCTTGCACGCTTACTATTTCTTGTATTGTTCAACCGCCTTTCTTACACTGCCATATTTTTCAAGCAAATTCGAAGCTTGCTCAAAATCAATATTCAATTCATTTGCTATCATACGAGCTCCCCTATCAATCAATTTATTATTGCTCAGTTGCATATCTACCATTTTGTTACCCTTTACATGGCCAAGTTGAATCATTACAGAGGTACTGATCATGTTTAAAACAAGCTTTTGAGCAGTTCCAGATTTCATGCGGGTACTACCGGTTACGAATTCTGGGCCTACGACAATTTCTATTGGAAATTTTGCAGTTAGTGCTAAAGGCGATTGTTGGTTGCAGGTGATTGCTCCGGTGACGATATTGTTTTCATTGCATTTTTTAAGTGCCTCAATTACATAAGGGGTAGTGCCCGAAGCTGCAATCCCAATTACAACATCTTTGTTGGTGATTTGATATGCTTGCAAATCTTTCCAACCTTGTTCAGTATCGTCTTCTGCAAATTCAACTGCTTTACGTATGGCTGAATCACCTCCTGCAATGAGTCCAACTACTACTCCATGTTCCACACCGAAGGTGGGCGGGCACTCAGAAGCATCTACAATACCCAGTCTTCCGCTCGTACCTGCACCCATGTAAAAAAGTCTTCCACCCGATTTCAAGCGTTCAACAGTTATGGTTACTAATTTTTCAATTTGAGGAATTACCTTTTCAACTGCATGTGGTACAGTTTTATCTTCGGCATTTATATTTTGTAGCAATTCGTTTACCGTCATTTTTTCTAATGCCGCATACTTTGAATCGCTTTCGGTTGTTTTTGTGAACATGCTTAAAATTTATTTTGCAAAACTAAACAGAAAGTAGTCAACTTGTTTTAAATAATTAGGATCAACTAAAACTCTTTATTCAATTTATTTCCTAAATCGCTTACCCAGAAAATTTGAAAATAAAAAAAGCCCGAAACAATAAGTTCGGGCCTCTTTAGCTGCACAACAATTAATTCCCCATCTCAGAAATAAATTTAATCCGCATCAAACGTATTTCTTCTTCGGTATAATCTTCTTCGCCTAATTCTTTTAATGCTTCCTCAACTGAGTCAGTTTCGGCTGTTTTAAAATAATCAAATACCTCTTCTTGCTTATCGTCGTCAATGGTATCGTCAATATAATAATCAATGTTTACTTTGGTACCACTGGATACAATGCTTTCAATTTCACTGATTACATCGTTCATGCTAATACCTTTAGCTTTCGCTAAATCCTCAAATGGAATTTTACGGTCGATGTTTTGTATGAGGTATACTTTTAAACCCGATTTGTTCACCACCGACTTTACCACCATGTCCATAGGGCGGTCGATTTCATTTTCCTCAACATATTTTTTTATGAGGTCAACAAATTCTTTCCCAAATCGCAATGCCTTTCCTTGTCCCACTCCTACTATCTGCTTCATTTCATCCATGGTTATAGGATACTGTATAGCCATGTCTTCCAACGAAGGATCTTGAAATACTACAAAGGGAGGTACGTTTTTTTGCTTTGCTATTTTCTTACGTAAATCTTTTAACATGGCAAACAGGGTTTCATCTGCTGCTGCAGTTTTTCCACCACCTCCTCCTGCTACAATATCATCGTCCTCGGCAATCGCATCGTAATCAACATCTTTGGTAAGCATCATCGAATAAGGCTTTTCGAGATATTCTTTGCCTTTATCACTTACCCGCAACAAGCCATAGTTTTCAATGTCCTTCAACAAAAAACCGTTGATAATGGACTGTCGAATTACAGCTGTCCAGTATTTCTCATCGTATTCTGATCCTTTACCAAACACTTCCAATTTTTCGTGTTTGTACGATTTGGTTTGAGTAGTACTAATTCCACACAGTACCTGAGCAACATGTTTCGCCTTAAACTTTTCTTTAATTTCTAAAACAGTATCGAGTACCATGCAAATACTTTCTTCACCTTCAAAGCGTTGTTTCGGATGCAAGCAATTATCACATTTTCCTCCGCAGTTATCGTGTGGAAATTCTTCTCCGAAATAATGTAACAAAACCTTACGACGGCAACTGGCTGTTTCGGCATAACCAACAGTTTCAATCAGTAATTGCTTACCAATTTCTTGTTCTGCAACGGGCTTGCCTTTCATAAATTTTTCAAGCTTCACAATGTCGTCGTAGCTGTAAAACACAACACAATTTCCTTCTCCCCCATCTCTTCCGGCACGTCCTGTTTCCTGATAATATCCTTCTAAGCTTTTAGGAATATCGTGGTGTATTACAAAACGCACATCCGGTTTGTCAATTCCCATCCCGAATGCAATTGTGGCTACAATTACATCGATTTCCTCCATCAAAAAATCATCCTGCGTTTTTGCACGTACATTGGCTTCCAAACCGGCATGATAAGGCATGGCTTTAATTCCATTCACCTGAAGCGTTTCAGCAATTTCTTCTACTTTTTTGCGGCTCAAGCAGTATACTATACCTGATTTACCACTTTGTGATTTAATGTATTTAATTATTTCCTTTATCACATTCACCTTTGGGCGAACTTCGTAGTATAAATTTTTTCGGTTAAATGAGGATTTAAACACATTGGCCTCACTCATGCCCAAGTTTTTTTGAATGTCTTGTTGAACTTTGGGTGTAGCTGTTGCAGTTAAAGCCATAATTGGAACAGTTCCTATTTGTTCAATAATGGGACGAAGTCGGCGGTACTCCGGACGAAAATCATGTCCCCATTCAGAAATACAATGGGCTTCATCAATTGCAAAAAAGGAAATATTAATATCTTTTAAAAAGGTAACGTTTTCTTCTTTGGTTAAAGATTCGGGTGCTACGTACAATAATTTTGTTTTGCCGGCTGTAATGTCCCGTTTTACTTGTGCTATTTCAGTTTTATTTAAAGAAGAATTTAAAAAATGAGCTATGCCATCTTCTGTACCAAAATTGCGCATGGCATCCACTTGATTTTTCATCAAGGCAATAAGTGGAGATATTACGATGGCTGTTCCCGGTTTCATTAATGCGGGTAATTGGTAACACATACTTTTACCGCCCCCGGTTGGCATAATCACAAATGTGTCTTTTCCTTCTAATACGTTATTGATAATGGCTTCTTGATCTCCTTTAAAACTATCGAACCCAAAATACTTTTGAAGGTTGTCTAATAACGACGATTCAACTGCTAACATTTTAAAAAATTGAATTATATTTTTAGTAATACATTTGTGTAAAGATATAACAATTAAATCTGAATTATACGTTAAATAATGCAGTTTTTTTAAAAATTTGCCCTAGCTGTGAAATCACCCGATAAAATTAAAGAAGTAGCCCTATCAACATTAAAGACCGAAGCAGATAGCATCCTTTATTTGCGCGAATTGCTTGATATGGATTTTGTAAAAAGTGTAGAATTAATTTACCATTCGAAAGGTAGAGTAATCATTACCGGAATTGGCAAAAGTGCCATTATAGCTCAAAAGATTGTTGCTACGCTTAATTCAACAGGAACCCCTTCGTCGTTTATGCATGCTGCCGATGCAATACATGGCGACCTGGGTACCATCAGCAATGAGGATGTAATTATTTGTATCTCGAAAAGTGGCAATACTCCTGAAATTAAAGTATTGGTTCCTTTACTCAAGCAAGGTGGAAATAAACTCATCGCATTGGTTGGAAATACAGATTCATTTTTAGCACAGCAAGCTGATTATGTGTTGAACTGTTATGTCGAAAAAGAAGCCTGCCCTAATAACCTTGCTCCTACTTCGAGCACAACTGCCCAACTTGCTTTGGGCGATGCATTAGCAGTTTGTTTGCTCGATTGCCGGGATTTTAGCAGCAGCGATTTTGCAAAATTTCATCCGGGTGGAGCGTTGGGAAAAAAACTGTACTTAAAAGTTTCGGATATCAGTTCTCAAAACGCAAAACCTCAAATTGATAGCACAGCTTCCATTAAATCAGTGATTGTTGAAATATCATCGAATCGTCTTGGAGCATGCGCTGTTATTGAGAAGGGCGAATTAGTTGGAATTATTACGGATGGTGATGTAAGAAGAATGCTCGAAAAAACGGATTCATTTCAACAGCTTAGAGCTTCCGACATCATGAATACTAATCCAAAAAAAATTGATGAAAATGAATTGGCAATTACCGCATTGCAGTTGCTACAAAACAATAATATTTCTCAATTACTGGTAACAGCTGGCAAGAAATATTCGGGCATTATACACTTACACGATTTGTTGAAAGAAGGCATTATATAAGGATTTCCTTTACCTGTGCCATTGATGCAAACTCAACCAATTCGGTGTGACCAAAAAACTTGGCATTGGCATCTTTTAATAAATGCTCAATACACTTTAAGGTATAGGTAAAACTTCTATCGTAATCGTGCGCATTCAGCACCCCATACACATTTTTGGAGTCAAGTATCTTTTTTAAATTTCTATCAAAATCAAGGACAAAGGGACTGTCGTGCGCGCCAATCAAATTTTGTATACAAAGCATACGTTTTGTTGATTGTTTAGGTCTTACAAAAAAGGCTTCTCCGGTTTTTATGTTGTGCTCTTGCATCAATTTCATTGAAAAAGCATTGTAAAAATAGGGCGCTTTTGAAAAAGAATAATCAACCGTAAAGTTTGCTTGAAGCAATTGCTCAAGTAAATATGAATTCGTAAACCACCATCCCGCCGCGTAAATGCCGTTGTGCTCAACTTTATTTTGTTGAAACCAATTCAAATCTGCTCCGAGTTGTGGTTGTAACAATGGTGGTTCAAATGTATTGCTATGTATCGCAAATGCCGCTTCATTGAACCGATGTGTATTGGTCCAAAAATGACCATGGTAACCAATTGTAGCTACGTGCGACAACTTATTAACTCGTTCTAAAAACAATTCAGCTGAGCAATTTTCTTTTTTCATACCTGCTTGAACCAGCGGATTTACGCCGGTCATAATGGTGCAAATAACTTTTGCACGCGTAAGCGAAGTATAGTTTTTACAAAATGCTAATAATTGATCAAAGGTAGCAGTATGATACAGCCATTCGGTATGAAAAATATATCCCAAATTCAAATCAAAAGCTTGAAGGCTTTTAGATGAATAAACACTGTAAATGGACTTTTTAACTAGGTTTGTCAACATATTAAAAAACATCCTTAATTCCGGTGAACAAATTAAAATTACTTTTAGGACTCGTGTTAACGTTCAAATCAAATATTATTAAAGGCTCTGTATGCGGCGCAGGTTTTGCATTTCTAAAAAGCTGAAAATAAACATTGGTTGCTGCACCAATTATCTCAATATAACTTACTTTTTCCTGTTGCACCAGTTGGGCTAACACTTGACTAAACAAATGCGGTTTATTCAGCACTATTCCTCCAACACTAAAATAACTGAACCAAATTCCTCGGTAAAACTTTTTGCGCTTTTTGCCCCAAATGCTGTTGTTATAGGCACTATAAATTTTAACACCTGAATTCAACTGCTGTTCTTTCAACTCAACAATTTGCAATTCGTTGGGCGTGTAACCGTCGGCTATATCAATTCCCAATGAGGGATGAATTGGTTGGAGAATAAAATGCTTGCTAAATTTAAAGGCTACAACCGGTGTTTGAACCTTCATTAACGGCACTTCATAAAATCCTAACTTTTTGGTAAAAATTGGATGTGAATTAGCATTTGGAAATCCAAAAATAAAGGCGGCACCACGTTCTTTTAATATGCGTTTTGCCTCATTAATAATAGCTGCAAAAATTCCTTTACCTCGGTGTTCGCTATGTGTTGCACTCCAACAACTCTGATAGCCTTCAACCACCTGTTGTTGATGATAAAAGTCGTGTTGTATAAAAGCATTAAAGCCGGCAAGCTTGCCATCTTTGTAGGCCCCTATATAAAGCGATTTGCCCTTATTTGTGTAAGTGTTTTGCTTCAATTTATCGGAAGCAAGTTCAAATCCATAAGTATGCGACAGTAAACCTGTAACTTCTAGATTAACTGCTGCATCTAATAATGAGATGGATTTAAGCTCGTATTCCATTAATTTTATGAATGCTTGTTAAACCTCCTTCAACTAATAAATACTGCGCCAAAATATAGGTACTCATAATTGCAATACCCGCATAATTAAAGGATTGATAAAATTTATTAAAGGCTAATAAGGTATCTGAAAGCATAAAAAAAAGCGCACCTGCTAAGATAGAATAATAACTGTTTGGTTCAACTGATTTATAACGAAGCGCCGAAAAAATGCCCATTGCAGTAATAACCAGAATGTAAGCCAAAACCGGAACCAACATTGATTTTAAATAAGGCATCAAAATAAAAAACACTGTTCCTGACATAAACAAGAAAGGCATGGCAGCTAAAAACAATTCTGAAAAGGAAAAATGATTCTTCCTTATTGATTCTATGAAAGCCAAACAGTAGCACACATGTGCACACAAAAATGCTACTAATCCAAAAATAAAATAAAATTCGCTTTGCGATGTAAACATAAGGAGTATGTCGCCAATCAATGAAAATAACAATCCCGTTTGCATGTGGCGCGAAAATTTTGAACGCATACCTCGAGTTGAAAGGTAAAAATAATAAGAAAGTGACAGTAACAACAAGGGTTTCAAAGCATACCTAAAAGTGCTTAAATTGTACACTTCAACAAGGCAATAGCCTATGGTAAGCAACAGAAAAAAGAAACGAAAATACTTTTGGAATAACTTTTCCATGCTATTATTTTCTAGTTAATAGTATAAACGACATGGTAGATGAAACAGCCACAAGAAGCGTTGAAAATAGAATTGTAGAAAAAACACTTTGATTATAAAAAGCGAACACAGCAACCATCATAAATAGCAAACGCAAGTATTCGGCAGCTTTCATCCACCTTTTGTTTTCAAGAATACCTCCACAAACTAGCAAAGTTAAAAGCACAAATACTGCAGTTAGTACTAATTGAAGAACATTCATTTTATGCTGTAAAAAAAGCAACAAGGTTGCAGCTATCAATGCACATACAAATAAAAAAAGTACATAATAATTCCAATGTTTTTGTTGTGGATGATTGTCATATTTATTTAGTGTTCGTTTATTATTGTCGTGTATGGTACTTTTCACGATGGGCTCAATTTGCAAATCAGCAGGGCTTTTCAAAAATACTTTCAAGCTTTCAAAAATAGAGTGTTTGCTTTTAGCTACTTGAAACAATTCACTCTAGTAATGCCAGTTTGCCCAAAATGGATTCCAGCTTTCAAGCGGTTTAGTAATGCCATAGTCCGGTTCTTCTTCCTCTTCCTGAAAAGTACCAAACATACGGTCCCAAATAATTAAGGTACCGGCGTGATTTTTATCCAGGTATTTTTTATTTGATCCATGATGCACACGATGATGCGACGGAGTATTCATAAACCACTCAAGAAAACCCATTCGGTTAATGGCTCGAGTATGAATCCAAAACTGATAAAGGGTATTGAATGAGCTGATGGTTAAAAACATGATGGGGTCAAATCCGGCAATAGCAAGCGGTAAATAAAACACCCAAGAAAATGCACTTTGAAACCAACTTTGGCGCAAAGCAACCGATAAATTATACTCCTCGCTTTGATGATGTACAATATGTGCAGCCCACATAGCATTTACTTCATGACTTAATCGATGAAACCAATAATAAAAAAAATCAACTCCAATAAATAGTATACACCAATTTAACCAAGTAGCCGGAATGGTGAAGTAGCGATAATGCGTAAATAAAAATAGGTACCCAAAAAAAAGTGCTGTTTTCATAAATAAACCAATTACCTGTTGACCTATACCTAAGCTGATGTTGGTAATAGCATCGTTGAATCGATAAAGTTCGCGCTTTTGAATGTAGGCAATAATTAATTCCACCCCTATAAGAATGAAAAATACCGGTATTGACAAGGCAATATAATCAACTTTCACGGCTAACTCGATTAAGGTTCAACAATGTAGCTTGCTTCGTGCTTCACCGGAAAATTGCATGAATTGGCTATAAAACACTTTTTATTAGCCTGCTCATGAAGTTGCTTAGCTAATTCAATTTTTTCTGCATTTTTTAATGTTATGGTTGGATGCAAAGTAGCTTCAACGAAACTTCCACCCCCTGATTCGTGTTCTTGCATTTTTGCTGTAGCATGATCAATGTAGGCAGATACAACAATGCCTGCATCCGCACATAAATGCAAATACCATAACATGTGGCAAGAGGATAAAGCACTCAATAAAAAATCCTCCGGATTGTGTTTACTTACATCGCCTCTAAATGGAGCATCAGAAGAACAAAGTAATAGCGGTTTACCTTCAATCGAAACAGAGTGACTGCGCTCATAGGCGGCAGCAGTTAATGTACCCACCCCTTTATTACCGGTCCATTCAACTTGAGTTTTATAAGTATGTAATCGTTTCATGTGTTGCTTTTTTTGCTTTAACTGAATACTGTATGATTCTCCATAATGCTATTCTGTTAATAATCTTCGGTGGTAGTTAATTTGACCTAAATGATAAGTTAAATGCCCTGCAAAATTGATTAACCAAAATAAAGTGCTGGACTTTTTACCCATTACTTCAAGAGGAAAATCTTTCATCAAGTCTTCTGTTTTTAATTCACTTAAGGTTTTTTTCACCACTATTCGAGTTGCCTCAATGGATGCTAACATTTCGCTTAACGGAATATTCTTACTTGAAAATTCAGCCTCTCTGTCTCTGATATAGCCTGAATTTCCTAATACATTTCCAATAAAATGATTTAGGTTACCAATCAGATGTAAGCATAAATTTCCCGCCGAATTGCTGATGTGCTTTTCAGTTCTCCACAAATCGAGCTCGTTTGAATAACTGCTAATTTCCTTTCGTAAATTTTGCAAATCGCGGTCGTATAATTCTTGTAATATCTCTGTTGTCATAGTTTATTAGTTTAACGTTTCTTTCAACCATCTATAAAATTCGCGGTGCCACACCAAACTGTTTTGTGGCTTTAATACCCAGTGTCCCTCGTCGGGAAAATACAAAAACCTACTTTTGATGTTCTTTAATTGTGCTGAGCCAAAAGCTTGCATGCCTTCAGAAACAGGCACTCTAAAATCCTTTTCTCCATGAATTACAAGGATTGGTGTGTCCCAGTTTTTCACAAATAAGTGAGGCGAAAATTCGCCATAACTTTTCAGTTTGGGCTCTTTCCAATAGGCTCCTCCCAATTCGTGATTCGCAAAAAAAGTTTGATCGGTCATGCTATACCAGCTTTCCAAATTAAACAAACCACAGTGTGCGATAAAGCTTTTAAAGCGATGGTTTTGATTATGGCCAGCCAGCCAATAAACAGAATAACCGCCGTAGCTCGCTCCCACTGCAGCTATTCTTGCAGTATCAACATACGTGCGTTTTGAGATAGAATCTATTGCAGCAATATAATCGCGAATTGATTGACCTCCGTAATCTTCGCTAATTTGATCTTTCCATGCTTTACCAAAACCGGGTACACCTCTTCTATTGGGAGCAACAACAATGTATCCCTGCGCACACATTAGTTGTAAATTCCACCGATACGAAAAGCTTTGTGTTATGCCAACTTGTGGACCACCTTGGCAATAAAGCAAGGTTGGATACTTCGATGCAGCAGTAAAATCGGGAGGAAAAAACACCCAGGTTTGTACCTTCTGCCCATCGCTGCTGCGAATCCAATTGTTTTCCACTTTGCCAAACTTTAATTTATCAAGCAAAAATTTATTGCTGAAAGTGAGTTGAGTTTCGAGTCCACTTTTTAGATGTATTTTAACAAGTTCATCCGGCATACTAAAGGTAGATTTAAAACTAAGAATGTCGGAACCTGCTAATGTTAAGGATGCATATTGCTGGTAACCTTTAGTTAGTTGAATCGCTTTCTTTGCTTTTAGTAAGGACGAAAATAACTGCACAGAACCCTCCTGTTCTACTAAGAAATAAAAGCTGTTCTCATCCTTGCTCCAGCAATAATCGCCAATTGTTTCACCAAAATTCTCAACTGCTACTTCTCTACTCTGTGTTGCTAAAGTGTAGCGTTGTAAATTGCTCACATCAGCTTCATTGCCGTCTTGTAGCATGCTGTTCCATGCTAAATATTTTCCTGAAGGCGAAAATTTTGGAAATAAGTCGTATCCCGGCAAACCTTCACTAATACACTTGCTTTGGCGATTGTTGAGACTGTATAAATAAATTTCGTTGTTGGTGCTTAAACCAAAATTCTTACCTGTCATTTTCTTTGCACTGTAGGCAATGTTGTTTCCATCCACGCTTATATCGTAGGATTCCACATCGTAAGGTTCATTCACCAGTAAATCAGTAGCAGTGCTTGTATCAAGTATTCCATTTTTTAATTCGGCACAAAACAAATGAGCATTTAAATTATCTTCCCAACTGCTCCAATTTCTATAAAATAAATCATCGCTAATGATTGCTGTAGATTTAGGTGCGTCTTTGTAAATGTCATGTACATCGTTTCGTGTTTTAGTATCAGCACAGTACAACACCCGGTTCGGATTTTTGCTATACAAAAATGAATTTATTCCATTTTCAAAAAATGTAACTTGCTTTTTATTGCTCCCATCCGGATTTACTTCATACCACTGAACAACACCACTTTCACTTGAGAGGTAACCAAGACGACTGCCATCAGAATTCCATTGTGGTGAAAATTCATTTCCGGCATCTTTAGTGATTTGCGTTACATTTCCACCATTCACAGACAGGATATAAATATCTTTATTGCCTTTGTTTTCCGATAAATTGATTGATTCAATCACGAAGGCTATGGTTTTACCATCCGGTGAAAGGCTAATTTCAGATTGCCTTTTGAATTCAAACAAATGTTCGGGTTGCATTGTTACTTGTGCAACTAGTGATGAGCAATAAACAAAAACACTAAATAAGCTAAGCAGAATTGATTTTTTATGAAACATACGAATGAATTAGAATAGTTGAAAATAAAGCTAGCTAAGAGCAATTTGTTACATTTCTAGCCTCGAAAATACAACATTATACCAATTGAATTAGTAGCCAAAAGAATAATATTTTTCAGATTATACTTGATAATCGCAAAAAAAAATTTTTACTTCAACCTTTATTTACAAGCGAAAACGAACATGGCCAAGAAAAATCAATCCATTTTAACAAAAAATTCACTTAACTTTTTAGAGCAATACATAAACAATGCAGCGCCTACAGGCTTCGAAAGTGAAGGTCAAAAAATATGGCTCAACTATATCCGACCTTTTGTTGACGAACACATTGTTGATACTTATGGAACCGTTGTGGGTGTTATTAATCCGAAGGCTGAATTTAAAGTTGTGATTGAAGCCCATGCCGACGAAATTTCGTGGTTTGTAAATTACATTACCAATGATGGATTTATTTACCTGAAAAGAAATGGTGGTTCCGATCATCAAATTGCACCAAGTAAGCGGGTTAATATTCATACTGATAAAGGAATTGTAAAAGCAGTTTTTGGATGGCCGGCTATTCATGTGCGAGATGCTGCCAAAGAAGAAACTCCTACACTTAAAAATATTTTTTTGGATTGCGGTTGTACCAGCAAGGAGGAAGTTGAAAAATTAGGAATTCATGTGGGTTGTGTAATTACCTACGAGGATGAATTTATGGTGCTCAATAACCGCTACTATGTTGGTAGAGCTTTAGATAACCGTATTGGAGGATTTATGATTGCGGAGGTAGCACGTTTACTGCATGAAAATAAAATAAAATTACCTTTTGGTTTATACATCACTAATTCGGTACAAGAAGAAGTTGGATTGCGAGGAGCCGAAATGATTACCCAGCGTATAAAGCCTAATGTGGCTATTGTTACGGATGTTACACATGATACACAAACCCCCATGATGAATAAAATTACCAGCGGTGATATACATTGTGGAAAAGGACCATCGTTAACTGTTGGACCGGCTGTACAAAACAACCTTTTGAAATTAATTATTGAGGCTGCTAATAAAAACAAAATTCCTTTTCAACGAGCTGCTGTTTCGCGTGCAACCGGAACTGATACTGATGCATTTGCTTACTCGATAGGTGGAGTTGCCTCAGCGCTAATTTCACTTCCATTGCGCTATATGCATACCACTGTTGAAGCCGTTCACAAAGAAGATGTTGAAAATGTAATTCGCTTAATTTATGAAAGTCTTCGCGTGATTAAGAATGGACATAATTTCAATTATTTGAAATAAATGCCCCATTACTGAAAGTTAAGCTGCTTCTTAATCTTGAATGCGTTTTAATGAGATTCAATTTTAAGAATAGATTTGCGATTTTATATGAAAATAAAAAAGGAGGATAAATCACTTATCCTCCTTTTTAGTTGATAGTTTAACCTATTACAATTTACGCCCGGGATAAATTTTCAAAGCTTCTTCGAGGCATTTCATGGCATTTTGAAGCGCTTCTAAATTCAACACGTAAGCAATACGAACTTCATTAATACCTGCGCCGGGTGTCGAATAAAAACCGGTTGCAGGTGCAAGCATTACCGTTGAGTTTTGATAACTGAATGATTCGAGCAACCACTGACAAAACACATCGGCATTGTCGATTGGTAATTTTGCTATGCAGTAAAAAGCTCCACTTGGCATTGGACAAAAAACTCCTTCCATTTTATTTAAACTGGATACAACAAAATTGCGTCTTGCGGTATATTCCTTTTTAACGGCTTCAAAATAACTGGCAGGAGTATCAATTGCGGCTTCGGCCGCTACTTGGCCAAAGGTAGGTGGACTTAAACGAGCTTGAGCAAACTTTAATGCTGCACCCATTACTTCCTTGTTTTTACAAATAAGTGCTCCTATGCGAGCACCACAAGCACTGTAGCGTTTTGAAATGGAATCAAGTAAAATCACATTGTTCTCTAGTCCACTCAAATGCATTACCGAAACATACTCCTTATTGTCGTAGCAAAACTCTTTGTAAACCTCATCCGAAAACAAAAATAAATCATGCTTTAAAACAATTTCCTTCAGTGATTCTAATTCCTTACGAGAATATAAATACCCTGTAGGGTTGCTTGGATTGCAAATTAAGATGGCCTTCGTTTTAGGTCCAATCATTTTCTCAAATTCGCTAATTGGAGGAAGTGCAAATCCGCTTTCTATGGTGCTTCGAATGGGTTTTACCACCACATCGGCCTGGCACGAAAAGCCGTTATAATTGGCATAAAATGGTTCCGGAATTATAACTTCATCTCCTGGATTTAAACAAGCCATCATCGCAATTTCAATGGCTTCTGAACCTCCGGTAGTTATGAGTATATCGTTGAAGGTAATTGAAATTCCAAAGGAATTATAATAGCCGGCTAACTTTTTTCGATAACTTTCAATACCTGCGCTGTGGCTATACTCGACCACTTTTGGCGAAAAGTTTTTAATTGCATTCAACATGGTTTCCGGAGTTTCAATATCGGGTTGACCAATGTTGAGATGGTAAATGGTTTTACCTTCTTGTTTAGCTTTATCGGCAAAAGGAACTAATTTACGAATTGGACTGGCGGGCATATTATTACCCTTCATTGAAATTTTTGGTACGGCGCTGAGATAAAATGAATATATAAATGCTCTATTTTGTATGTCGCAAAATTAATAAAATACCCTTGCGAATTACAAGAATACAATTGTATCAGGAAGCATGGTAAAAAAAAGCGTCATCGAATTCAATCGATGACGCTTTTTATAAAACTTGTAAAAATCTTAACTAATTAAAGTTGGATTTTTAACTTTCAATTAGTGAGACTCAGTTGGAGCTACAGCATCTTTTACCGGAGCTTCTGCAGGTGTTGGATCCGGCTTAACAACTCCTTTAATTTTAATCACTTTAGAAGGAGTTTTAGCATTTGAAGTAACTGTAATTGTTTTTTCAAATTGTCCTACTCGGTCGGTAGCATAGTGAACTTTAATTGAAGCGCTTGCTCCTGGCTTAATTGGCTCTTTTGGCCAAGTTGGTACTGTACATCCGCAAGATCCTTGGCAATTGGTAATAATTAAAGGCTCTTTACCTGAATTTTTGAATTTAAATTCACGGTTACCGTCAGCATTGTGCTCAATTGTTCCATAATCGATAGTTTCGGTAACGAAGCTAATTTCTGCTGCATTGGGATTAGCTTCAGCTGCTTTTACTGCATCTTGTGCGTTTACTGCAAACATGCTGCATACTACTACAGCCATTGATAAAATTACTTTTTTCATGTTTAGTTGTTTTTAGTTGTTATTGTTTTAGTTGATTAATTTTACTTGCTTGATTATTTCATTTCGAAAGGACCACCGCTCTCCTTTTTGCCCGGAAAGGTTTCTTCTTGCGGTACTTCTTCTACTACCCCTTTGATGGTAATTACTTTTGAGGCAACTTTTGCATTTGAAGTGATGGTTACTGTTTTTGTGAAGGGACCTACGCGTTTAGTATCGTAAGTTACTTTTATAAGGTTGCTTTGTCCCGGTAGAATTGGTTCTTTCGGCCAAGAAGGTACGGTACATCCGCAGCTACCTTGGGCATTGCTAATAATGAGTGGTTCTTTACCCGTATTTTTAAATCGGAATTCATAAGACCCGTTAGCACCTTGTTTAATGTTTCCGTAATCATGTACCTCTTGATCAAAGGTGATTTCGGCAGCATTCGGATTAATTGCATCTGTTGTTTTTGCTAAATCTTTGGCTGTTTCCTGTGCGATAGCACTTGTTATAAACAAGGCAAAGATGGAACTGAGAAGTAAATTTTTTTTCATTTTTAAAACCGGTTGAAATTTAACATTCACTCAAACAAATTTACAATTTTTTGAGGCGCGAACATCTAGCTAAAACCATGCCAAAACCTAAATAGAGTTAGGCATTTTTTGCCACTAGTTGATTAATGATTTTACTCCAATAAATTTGTTTAACAACCAGCTTTAGTAATAAAATAAGTGACAAATAACTTAGTATGCTTATCCGTTTATGTACCTAAAACAAAAAATGATGATTTAGCTAGGCAGCTGAAGTGTTAGAATCAAAGGATTTAAACCACAAAGGCCACAAAGAAAAACACAAGGACTCTATGTGGAATTATTAAAAAATAGCTTTTGTGCCCTTCGTTCAAAATTTGTGTTTTTAGTGGTTAAACTTCCTGTTTGATAAAGTCTAAATACAAGCTTAAGCTATACCTATAAAATAAATTGAAAGTGTGGTACAATTGGGGATAAACAAAAAACTTATTGTGTTTATCCGCAATTGTACCAAAACTTAAAATGATTAAAAA
Source organism: Bacteroidetes bacterium UBA4408 (assembly GCA_002389785.1). Taxonomy (GTDB): domain Bacteria; phylum Bacteroidota; class Bacteroidia; order UBA4408; family UBA4408; genus UBA4408. Next base: position 4,321 of record DGQS01000133.1, on the reverse strand, counting down.
AGAACATTTATCTCTGTTAGAGATTTATTAATTAGTATTAGCTATGCTAAAATTTTCCAAATGAATTGTTCAAAACAACCTATCAAGCTATCACAAACCCATTGTCCCTATTGTGTTCTCTTTCTTTTTGCTTGATCAAAAAGAAACAAAAAATCAAGGCTTATGATAAATTGACTAAAATTTGAATTAATTTTTTCCACGCAACCCAAGCGCTCGATTATATGTTGTTGACTATTGAAATTCTTACTCTCGCTCGAGGATTGCTTTCACTGGCCGGTGCATAAAAATTAATTCCAATTTCTTAACGTCAATTTCTCATAGGCCGGTCCTTTTAATATGAATTAAAAAATAGCAAGTTAGATTAAAAATTGCTTCATAGGTAATAAAGTGGATAAGCATAAGACTTATTGTATAAAACTTAATAAAGTACTTTAATTTAATGGTTCGAAATACTTCCTTCATTCGATTTAATTTCAAGGTCCTTTAGTTCCATTTCTGCAACTAATTCAATTTGCTTTTCAATATTTAAAAAATAGAGAATTAGCCAGGCTATCGCTAAGAAGAGGGTAAAAAAGACAAGACTAATTTGCCAGTTAAAGCTTGAGCTTATTGGATTAATTAGTGCAGCAAAACTCATTTGACCTAAGTTAGCAATTGTCATGTACAAAGTAAATTGACTGGCCGATACCTTGCGCCAGCAACATTGCATGGCTATGGCAAACAAACCGATACTCGAAAAGGTATAAAAAGTATTGTACACAATCATAAACGAATAGATAATTGACTTGTTCGCCCAATACGCTTTACTAAGGGACAGCAATGAAACCAGTAAAATCAAACAAAAAAAGTAAATAAATAGCATTCGTTTTTTCCCGAACTTGTCAATTAAAATACCCCCCAGAATCATTCCACTTATGCCTCCTATTAACTTTGCACTTGCAAAATATTGTGCGTATTCAACGTTGGTCCATCCTAATAATTTTACAGTAAAAACAGGTAGTAAGGTGCCAAGAAATTTAAAAGCCCCTTGGCTGACAAACAATACCCCGGCGATTAACAGTGAATTTCGCAAAGTAAAAACAGCAAACAGCGACTTAAAAATTTCTCTCCAATTTTCGAGCTGTAACATTTCGGATTCGGGTGCAGCTTTACCTTGTGTCCAAGGAAGTATTTTTTCGCCATTTCGCTCACGCAGCAATATTGGAGCAAACATAATGCATGAGATAATTGCTGCAAGTGTAAGTATTGAAGCAGTATATCCGTATTTATTTAATATCCAACTACCCAATGCCAGTGAAATGGATATACCACTGATTTTGCTACCCCACATTAAACCGTTCGCTTTTGCTTGCTGTTCGGCCGGAATAATGTCTACCGCCATACCATCGGTTGCCACATCCTGAAAGGCTCCAAAAAAAGAAACAATAAAACCGGCCAACATTAACTGATGAAGGTTGTTTAACGGATCGGGGATGTAAGCCATATATGCAAAACTCAATACCAGTCCCAATTGCCCTATTATTACCCAAGGCCGTTTACGTCCCATCGACAAAAAGGTGTATCGGTCGATGAGCGGTGCTACTAGTATTTTAAAGCTCCAAGGCAGTACCAATACGATTGCAAAATTGGCGATTTCGGCCGGCGATTTTCCGTTCATAGCCATCCATGCCGGTATACCAAAGGCCAGCATCCCTTCAGGAATTCCTTGAGCAAAATACAAGGCAATGAAATTAAAATAGCGCAGAAAGGAATTTTCGGAAAGCGACGGAATTTTATAAAAAGGCATACGAGTTACAATTGCTGTTATTTTAACAAAGCCAATTGCCCGATATGGTATTGCAGATGGTTGATACGAGTGAGAACCACATTTAATTTATTGCGATGCGGCTCCAACGCAAAATCTTGATCGGAAATTGCCCGGTGCTTTTCAAACCATTGTTCGGATGGCAGTGCATCAAATTTTTGCTGTATTGCCTTAGCTTGTATAATCCATGCTTGGCGTAATTCTGTGCAGCCGGGAATATCGCTTATTACTTTGTCGGCATGTTTTAAAAAAGCATCGTTCCATTGAGGGTACAACTTATTGCCCATGTCCAAAAGTACCAACATATCATCGTGTACAGCCAGTAAATGTCCTAACAAATAAATACCTCTGTTTTTGCTGGGAACAATTTCCCTTAACAAAGTTTCATCAGATAGTTCGAGTAGCAAATCGTCGAAATTTTTAATGGATGATCGCCATTTGTCAAGCACTATTTTTACTGCTAATACCATTGTGTTCATCTTTTTTAAATATTGATTTAAACAAATATAGGATACTTTATCAGCTATATAAATAATTCTTTGAATGATTAAATCACACCGCAGCAAAAAAATTCGCTCTCACCTTCTCCAACATTAGGTCTGTTTATATATCTTAGATTAAAACATACCATCCATTTCTAATTTTAGCCAATCAGCTCCTTCTCGCGTAAATCTTGTAGACCATGGGTTTTCGGAATATCTCAATATGAATGGTTGAAAAGGAAGATTTTTATTATTTCATTTTAACTACCGTATTCAAATTAGACGAGCTGCTTTAATAATTGAAACACACAAAGCTGGAAGAACGCGCGAGGGGTATTGAACAATTCGATTATTTAAAGAGGCTAACCTAAACTACCCTAATTTACAGAAATAATAAATTATTAATTTTAAAGTCTTCAGTAAAATAAAAACTAAGTTAGGAAGGTATGAACATGTTTGCAAAAAATGCAGCCCAATCGATTGATGAATATCTTTTGTTGGTGCCAGAGGAGCGTAAAAACGACTTGAATTTTATGCACAATTTTATTCAAAAAGCTGTTCCGAAACTTACACCATACTATGCTTCAAATATGATTGGATATGGTTCATTTTACTACCTTGATAAGAAAAAAAAAGAAAAAAGAGAATAGCCGATTATTGCCTTGGCACATCAAAAAAATTATTTCACCATTTATGTTTGTGCCTTAATAACAGATAAGGTGGCGGCAGATAACTACAAAAAAGACCTAGGTAAACTTACCAAGAGTATAAGTTGTATAAGGTTTACAAAAAAAGAAGAAATTAAACTCGAAACGCTAAAAATAGTTTTAAAGCTTGCTGCAAAAAATCCAGGTGTTGCGGGTGCGATTTTGGTGAATAAATAAATTGGTTTGACAATACGGAATTAATTTTTCAGGAAGGTGCAAAAATGAATCAAACGAAAACTGAATTTTATGATGAAGAACTTCAAATTAAAGTTGCCTTAAAGCAATTATTTGCTCGTTTTAATATTCCCGAAGACGCTTATACCGCAAAAAAATTTTCGATTAAAGTTGGAAATTTCCCAATCAACCTACCCAACATTCCGTCTCGAGTGAAAGTGGCTCGCTTTCACGACATACACCATGTACTAACAGGTTATGCAGCTAATTGGAAAGGTGAAGCTGAAATTGGAGCATGGGAAATAGCAACAGGTTGTGAAAAATATTTTGTTGCCTGGTTTTTAAATTTTGGGGCGCTATTGGTGGGAATAATTTTGTATCCAAAAGCTGTATTTAAAGCATTTAACCGTGGATTGAAAACCAAAACAAATTTGTATCATAATTTTGATTACGAGCCGCTTTTAGATTTGAGTATTAAAGAGCTTAGGGAAAAAATTGGATTGAAATAAATAACCTAACTCAAAAATCCCTAAAAATGAAGGAGGATAGATACGTTTAAAAGTGAAGTCGGCTTAGGGATAGCAGTGGAAATCCTTTTGTGAGGAACGAGCAAAAGATTGTAACGAATAGCCCGCCCGTAGGGAAGCCCCAAATTTTTACAGAGTACTACTTCATCCTGTGTAAGTAGCTATCTACCTTAGGCTAATGATCCAAAATGCAGCTTACTAGTGAATCGCTTAGCAGGCTATGCAATCTATTTTTAAATTTGCAGCTCATTTTTGAAAATTGATTATGGAAATTCCTAAAACCTTTGTTGCAAAAGACATTGAGAATAAATGGTACAGTTACTGGCTCGAAAAACAATTTTTTAAATCGCAGCCCGATGAGCGCGAGCCCTATACCATTGTAATACCTCCACCCAATGTTACCGGTGTGTTGCACATGGGGCATATGCTTAATAATACCATTCAGGATGTTTTGATTAGACGCGCCCGTATGCAAGGTAAGAATGCCTGTTGGGTGCCTGGAACCGACCATGCATCGATTGCTACGGAAGCCAAAGTGGTTGCCTTGTTGAAGGAAAAAGGAATTGAAAAATCGTCGCTTAGTCGAGAAGAATTTTTAAAACACGCCTGGGAATGGAAAGAAAAATA
>DGQS01000209.1 GCA_002389785.1 Bacteroidetes bacterium UBA4408 | reverse complement strand
CTTAAAACCATTTTTGTTTAAGAATCCTATAAATCCTTTGATTGCCAATAAGGCTACGATAAAAGCTACACAATTTCCCAATACAAATAAATTAATTTGCGCCGCATTCAACACTGCGCCATCTTTAAAATACTTATAAAGTTTATAAACAGTAGCTGCAAACATTGTAGGAACAGCTAAAAAGAATGAAAATTCGGCAGCTGCTTTGCGTGAAAGATTTTGAGTAAGTCCTCCAATTATGCTAGCTGCAGAACGCGATCCTCCGGGTATCATAGCGATGCATTGAAACAATCCAATTTTTAAAGCACTTGCATCCGAAGGAATTTCTTCACCTTTTTCTGCAGATTTTTGAAACCATTTGTCAACAAATAGTAATATAACACCACCTAAAAGTAAACTTATCGCAACTACTACCACGTTTTCCAACATTGCATCAATATAATCGTTGAGCAATTTGCCGATAACTGCTGCAGGTATAAATGCGATGAGTAATTTCTTGTAAAAATCAAACGACTGAATAAACTTTTTGTAGTACAACACAACCACCGAAAGTATTGCACCCAATTGAATTGCTATGGTAAACAACTTTGTAAAATCATCGGAAGCAATTCCCATTATAGAAGAAGCCACAATCATGTGACCGGTAGACGAAATAGGCAAAAACTCAGTAATTCCTTCTAAAATAGCAAGGAGTATTGCTTGAACTAGGGTCATGTTGTTTGAATTATACCGGCTTTATTAGCAGGAATGGCAAGACTTTCAAAAGTCTATGATTTTGATTTTTTCATGATAGAAATCAAAACTATCACGAAGCCTACTAAAATTACAATAGGTGCTAAAGTGATTCGTCGGAAACTAAAAATTTCGGGATTAAAAACAGCTGGGTCATCTGAACCGCCTCCTACCATTAATAAATAACCGCTAAAAAGTACAATTAATCCGATAATCATGAGTTTGTAATTTTCAGGACCAAAAGCAAATCCTTCCTTTTTTCCTTTGTGAACAGGGGCTGCAGCTGCAGTTGATTTTTTATCTTTACTCATTGTGTTCTACTTATTACTGTGTTTTCAAAAATTAATAATACAAATCATCGGTTTTTAACCGTAAATATTTTCTCACTGCAAAGTAAGTACATATCCAGGTAATAAAGATGCCCAAAAATAGCACGATTCCAAATAATGAAGCAAATAAATCAACATCCTGCAATACGATTAATTCAGGAATTTCGCTTTGCGCCCAATAAATAATTCCTATTAGTAAGGCAATTGCTATTAAAGCTCCATAAATACCATGGGGAATCCCACTAAATACAAAGGGCCTACGAATAAAACCTTGTGTTGCACCAACTAACTGCATCGTTCGAATGATAAAGCGTTTGCTGTAAATTGAAAGCCGTATAGAATTATTTATAAGTGCAATGGAAATAACCAGCAAAAGTGAGGAGAATACCAAAATTATAAGACCTATTTTCTTTACATTTTCGTTCACTAAATCAACCAACGATTTTTGATAATAAATCTCCTTCACATTCACATTTTTTGTGATTTCCTTTTCAATCCAACGCAAACTATCTGAATTCGCAAAATCTGCTTTCAAATGAACATCAATGCTCGACAACAATGGATTATATCCTAAAAATTGAATAAAATCTTCGCCCAAATCTTGTTTCAAAGTTGCCGCAGCTTGCTCTTTGTTTACAAATTCTGTTGATTTTACATAGTGCGTAGCATCAAGCGATTTTTGAAACTGGTTAATATCGGCCTCTCTGATCGAATCTTTTAAAACTACTGTTAATCCAATATTTTCCTTCACATAGTCAGAAAGTTTTTTGGTATGCAATAAAATCAATCCCAACAATCCCAACATAAACAACACCAGCGAAACGCTGATAACAGTTGACAAATAGGAGGATTTTAATTTTCTTAAGGCGTACTTTTCTTCTTTCCTTGACATTAAACTATGAAGCTGATTTTAAATTTGCGCTAAAGTAATAAAAAATTGCATCTGCCAATGAGTGCATGCTTCGGTAGTGTCTCAGTTTGATTTTTATTTATCAAGTAACGCTACAATATCGGAAATTTCCATTACATCATTTGTTAACCCTGCTTCCATCGCTGGTGTTACACGCAAAGTTTTGTGAATTTTACAAAAGTTGTAATACACAAAATGTAAGGCAATAGCGTAGCAATGGTTTTCTAACTTTTTGCTGAAAGCATTGGTAAGTCTTGTAAATCTTCTCATGTGCATTCTCATTGTTAGGTTTTGACGCTCTACATAACTTGTAGAAACGTGTTCCTTGACAGGGTTTCCGCTAACTACGTTTTTCTTTGCACCCAAACATTCAACAGGGCTATATTTTCTTTCGTTGCCTGTATTTCCTGTTTCAGAACCGTAAATTTTTACAAGCATAGCATAATCCACATCAGCACCGAAAGCAGTATCAACAGCATCAATGTAGGTTCTATAACCATCCGTTGTAAGTTGCACACGGCTTGTTAATCTCCCCGCTACATCTTGCATAAAAATATTTGCGCTCTCTGCATCTCTGTTACCAACGAAATACGAAACCACAAGCTTTGTGTCAGCGTCTAAGCCTACCCAAGTCCAAACATCGCCAGCTCCCTTGTTTTCCATTTCGGTTGGTACGTTCTTTTCTTTTGCGTAAACGAAACTCCAAATTTCATCGCATTGAATGCGTTTAGATTTCACGTCAATTACCTTTTCATCATGGAAGATTTGGCAAGCCTTTCCAATATCCACAAGCATCTTGCTTACTGTGTTTATTGAGCATCCAGTTATGCGGGAAATTGCTCTCAGGCTGTTTCCTTCAACAAGTAAGTTTACAATCTGTACTCGCTTTTCTAATGGTAATTTATTCATCGCTTTTGTTGTTTGTTGATACAAATATAAATATATATTCTTACCGCTAAGCATAAAATATCAGTATGAATTTTAACTATCTGTTATTCAGCATATAAAAATATTTTGAAATAGTTGTTTTATTATATAATTTTGCAAAGCAAAATTTAAAGTTCTAAAGTGGAAATTAAAGTCTTAAGAATAATTTGCTTTCTTTGTTTGTATCTACCAACAAACTCCAGAGCAATGCTATTGAAATTCGATGAATACAGAATCCAGTTTAAACCTACTGGTTCCGATGCTTCATTGTGGCAGGACGCAATGAAAAACAAGAATGAAACTTTTTCCAAAATACTTGATGAGAAGCTAATAGTCCAATACAAGGGCAAAGATTTAAACTATAAAGGGATAGCCCTTAAAAACAGTAAATACTATTTTAGAATTGCTAACTCAAAAAAGAAAAGAATTGAAAAAGATTTTCATATTCAGCACGTGAAAGATGAGCCAAGTTCAAGTATCTTCATTTGGAATAATCCGAATGAGCAACGTATTTTCATCGAATCGGACATAACCGCATTTACCAACAGCAAAGTATTGGCTGGGATATTTGAAAGAGCCTTAAATATGAGCCTGTACGACTATAATTTAAGGGCAGAAATAAAGGGAGAAATAGAAGAAAGTGAATTTTGGGATTTAGCCGAAAGGTACAAGGATAAAATAACTCAGATTTCCTTTAAATTTACCTATCCAAATCTTCCATCAGCACATAGAGATATAAGTGAAGATATTACAGCAGCCACACGGTCATTAAATGCCGATGAAGCAGGAATATCGTTCACCGCAAACAATAGTGATACGTTGTCAAATATTAACCCTGACAATGAAAATCTCGTAAATCTAAATAGGGCTGCAAGCATTCAGGGTATGCCCGTTGGAATAAGGGTGAAGGGGATGAAAATGCAAAAGACTGGCAGTACTTTAAAACACTTCGAGGCTGAGGAAATTGATTTTGAGGATTATGACCAGCTTGAAAAATTTGCCGATAAATTCTTTAATAGTGATACCGACCAATGAGATATTTAAAAGACGCCTGTTTATGTATTGTAATTTCTTTAATTGTGTTCTCTATTTCGAGAGCTTTGGGTTCTACTTTTTTTGAAAACCTAATAGGTTCTTTACTTGAGGTAATCTGTGGAGTTTTTGCAATAAATATTGCAAGTACAGCCTTGATAGCTGAGTTAATTAATAAGGTTTCTGAAAAAACTGGATATAAGTTTGAAAAATCTAAAAACACCTTGATAAGAGAGCTTAAAATTCAAGCCGGGCTTATTTTTGCGCTCGTATTCCTATTAGTTTTTTATTACACCGATTACAACAAGGCTGTTTATTGGCTCGTTAACTACAAAAGTGAAATATTAAAGGTAACGGAAACAGGGCTCTTGTCAATATTTATTTATTTTATTTGGCTTACCCTTGAACTTGGAAGGGCTTTGTTCGCTATATTAGAGGCTAACTATACTATACCGCCTAAAAAGAAAGAAGATTAGCTCCACCTTTTTTGAGCAGCTTTCTTAGCTATTTCAGTTCTTTTTTTAGGAGTAAGTTTTTTAGCTCTTGCCTCCCCGCCTAATTTACCTAATTCAACGGCTGCTTTATTCTTAATCGGGTCTGGGTCTAGGTCAGGGTTTTCGCCTGTAGCGAAATCTACTATCCGCTTTGCACGCAGGTTAGTGTCGGCTGGCATCTTTGCTTTTTTCATAAAGCAAAGTTACATTACATTTACTTTGAAAAAAAATTCACTTAATTTCAAACTGAGACACTACCCATGCTTCAGATGCATCCTTGTATAGCCCTTTTTTTCTTACTTTCGCAAGCCAAAATAAGTACTCATTCATTTTGGTTTGAATCATCTTTATGCGATTCAAACTAAAATCAACTAATTCAAAACAATTTTTCACTTAAGTGTGAAACGAATAAGCAGCTGTATGGAATACAATTTTAGTGAAGTCGAAAAAAAATGGCAAAAACACTGGGCAGAAAATAAAACCTTTCGCACCCCGGTTTCAACCGATAAACCTAAATATTACGTGCTCGATATGTTCCCCTACCCTAGTGGAGCAGGTTTGCACGTAGGTCATCCGCTTGGTTACATTGCTTCCGATATTTATGCACGCTATAAGCGACACAAAGGTTTTAACGTGTTGCATCCTATGGGATACGATTCCTTTGGTTTGCCTGCCGAACAATATGCCATTCAAACCGGTCAACATCCTGAAATTACTACTAAAACAAACATTGCACGTTACCGTGAACAATTGGACAAATTAGGATTTTCGTTTGATTGGGAACGTGAAGTACGTACTTCTGATGCATCCTATTACAAATGGACGCAGTGGATTTTTATTCAATTATTTAACTCCTGGTATAACCCAACAAGTAACAAGGCCGAAAAAATAGAAATTTTAATTCATCAATTTGAAACAGTTGGTTTTAAAGGTACTCCCGACAATGTGCTAACCGGTGACCTTGAATTGTATCACGATGGATTTACTGCCGAGCAATGGATTGATTTTAGTGCTGCAACCAAAGAACAAATTCTACAGCAGTTTCGTTTGGCTTATTTAACTGATACCATGGTGAATTGGTGCCCCAAACTTGGAACCGTGCTTGCCAATGAAGAAGTTAAAGATGGTGTTAGTGAAAGAGGCGGCTATCCTGTTGAACGTAAATTAATGCGGCAATGGTGTTTGCGCATTACGGCTTATGCAGAGCGATTGCTCAGTGATTTAGAAGGCATTGATTGGACTGAAAGCATTAAAGAAGCACAAAGAAACTGGATTGGAAAATCAGAAGGTTCGAGCATCAATTTTAACATAGCCGGAAGCAAAGAGGTGATAGAAGTATTTACAACGCGCCCCGATACTGTATTTGGAGTTTCTTTTTTAACCATCGCTCCGGAGCATGAATTGGTACAAAAAATTTGCACAGCTGAGCAAAAATCTGCTATGGATGAATATATTACTTACGCAACCAACCGTAGTGAACGTGATCGCATGAGTGAGGTAAAAAAAATTACGGGAGTTTTTACTGGTGCTTATGCGGTACATCCATTTACAAGTGCAAATATTCCAATTTGGGTAGGCGATTATGTTCTTGCTGGGTATGGAACAGGTGCGGTTATGGCTGTACCGGCGCATGATTCACGCGATTATGCATTTGCTTCGCATTTTAATTTATCCAAACCAATTGTTATTCAACCCACAGGAAATTGGGACTTTGAAAAAGAATCCTTCGATGGTAAAGAAGGTACCCTTATCAATTCTGATTTTTTAAATGGTTTAGAAGTGAAGACCGCTTTAAAGACAATAATCAGCAAAATTGAAGAAAAAGGCATTGGAAAAGGTAAAACCAACTACCGCTTGCGAGATGCTATCTTTGGCAGACAACGCTATTGGGGAGAACCAATCCCTGTATATTACAAAGATGGTATTCCTCATGTGCTAGCCGAGAACGAATTGCCTTTACTGTTGCCGGAAGTAGATACTTATTTGCCTACCGAAACAGGAGAGCCTCCTTTGGCTCGCGCTAAGGACTGGAAATACAAAGGTGTTTACGAGTACGAATACAGTACCATGCCCGGCTGGGCAGGCAGCAGCTGGTATTTCTTGCGTTATATGGATGCCGGAAATACTACTTCTTTCGCTTCAAAAGAAGCAATTAACTATTGGAAAGAAGTGGATTTGTACATTGGTGGAAGTGAGCACGCCACAGGCCACTTGCTTTACGTGCGCTTTTGGACAAAATTTTTAAACGATTTAGGTTGTATTTCAATAGCTGAACCAGCCAAGAAACTTATTAACCAAGGGATGATACAAGGCACCAGTGCTTTTGTATATCGCATAAATGGTACTAACACCTTTGTTTCTGCCGGTTTAAAAGATAAGCACCAAGTTAGTGCTTTGCATGTGGATGTAAATATTGTCCATAATTCAGTGTTGGATATTGAAGCTTTCAAACAATGGCGCAGCGATTATGCGAATGCCGAATTTTTGTTAGAAGATGGAAAATACATTTGTGGGCATGAAGTTGAAAAAATGTCGAAATCAAAGTGGAACGTGGTTAGTCCTGATTTAATGGTGGAACAATACGGAGCCGATGCATTGCGTTTGTACGAAATGTTTTTAGGACCACTTGAACTTAGCAAGCCATGGAATACTAATGGAATTACAGGTGTTTCCAACTTTTTGCGCAAGCTTTGGCGATTATATCAAAAAGATGAACAATGGTTGGTAACGGATGAAGCTGCCAACAAGTCTGAATTAAAAACTTTACACAAAACCATTAAAAAAATCACCGAAGATATTGAGCGTTTTTCCTTCAATACATCGGTCAGCAATTTTATGATTTGTGTGAATGAATTAACCGATGCCAAATGCAACAAACGCGAAATACTTGAACCTTTGGCAATATTGGTTGCACCTTACGCTCCTCACATTGCCGAAGAATTATGGGAGAAACTCGGTCATACAGAATCTATTACTTACGCAGCATTTCCGGTATGCAACGATGAATACTTAATTGAAAATTCGTTCAATTATCCCATTTCATTCAATGGCAAAACAAAATTTAATTATGAGTTTGAATTGTCGCTAAGTAAGGAAGACCTCGAAAAGGCTGTACTTGCACTCGATCAAACAAAAAAAGTACTAGAAGGAAAAGCGCCGAAAAAAATAATTATCGTTCCCGGTAAAATTGTGAATATTGTAATGTAAGCCTTAACTTCGTATGAAACCTGTAGAAATAATCCAACGAGATTCAGTATTAAAAGCTTGGCTTATTTTTTGAGTTAGTGGCCCGCAAAAAAAAATTAAAAATGAAAACTATCAATAAGCTGCTGAAACTTGTTTTAATGCTTAGTTTGATTTTTATTTCAACCTCTCAAGCTCAGGAATTACGTAGTATCCAAAACAATGCATTTAAAAAGGGTGAGGTAATTACTTACCGTGTGCATTATGGAATAATTGATGCCGGTACTGCCAGACTTGAAGTATTGGATGAAGAAAAAAAATATGGTAACCGCGACGCCTTTCACATCGTTGGGACCGGTAAAAGTCGCGGTGCATTTGACTGGTTTTTTAAAGTACGCGATCGCTACGAAACTTTTATTGATGCCGAAGCAATTGTGCCTTGGGTGTTTTTAAGACGGGTTGATGAGGGAGGTTATAAAATTAACCAGAATTATGTGTTTAACCCATACCAGAATAAGGTAATTGCCGATGGCAAGCATTTCGAAACGCCCGATAATGTGCAAGACATGCTCTCCTCTTTCTATTATTCAAGATGTATCGATTACAGCAAAGCCAAAGAAGGCGATATATTTACGATACCGAGTTTTGTGGATAATGAGATTTTTGAAATGAAAATAAAGTACATCGGTAAAGAAACCATTGAAACCGATCTTGGTGTATTTAAATGCTTAAAATTTCGTCCGGTTGTGCAAAAAGGACGTGTATTTAAAAAGGAAGAAGATTTAAATGTTTGGATCACCGATGATGCCAATCATATACCCATAAGGGCGCAAGCTGAAATATTGGTTGGTTCTATTAAAATGGACCTACAATCCTACTCCGGTTTAGCCGCTCCAATTTCCAAAATTTCGGATTAAGTTTTAATGTGTGCCTTTTGAAATAACTGATTGCAATCAGTTTGGCAGCTAATTAATATTCCTATTTTTGTCCGTAAACCTATTTTTATGGAACTCACGCCTGATATTATTCAAAAAATAAATTTACTCGACAATAAGTACCAAGCTATGGGACAAGATTTAAAGTCCTATTTAGATGGCTTGTTAATCAGCAATTATTTGACTTATTGGGATTATGTGCACGTTGATAAATTGCTCACTTTACAGAATCCTAAAACTGATTTTCCGGATGAGTTAATTTTTATCATTTACCATCAAATTACCGAGCTGTATTTTAAATTATCGCTTCACGAATTGGAGCAAATTGCTAATAATGGGCGTATTGTCGAAAAAAACGGACACGACAAAGGTTGGAAGGAAACACTTGATAAAGATTTTTTTGTTAAACGTGTAACTCGCATCAATCGTTATTTTGAAGCACTTACCAAAAGTTTCGACATCATGATTGATGGAATGGAAAAAGAGCAATTTTTAACTTACCGCATGGCTTTATTACCTGCAAGTGGATTTCAAAGTGCTCAATACCGCATGATTGAAATGAGCTGCACCGATTTATATTATTTGGTAGACAAAGAAGTAAGACCTACAATTGATGCAAAAACTGCAAGCATTGAAAAAATGTTTGAACACATTTATTGGAAGCAAGGTGCAACTGAACTGGCAACCGGCAAAAAGACACTCACATTAAAGCAATTTGAAAAAAAATATACCGAACAGTTTTTAGGTTTGGCACATTTGTATAAAACCAAAAATGTTTGGCAAAAGTATTTGTCGCTAAGTGCTGAAGATCGACAAAGCGAAGAGGTTATAAATGCCTTGCGTCAATTGGATGTAAATGTAAATGTAAATTGGCCTTTATGCCATTATAAAAGTGCTGCCCGCTATTTATCTACCGAAGATTCGGATGTGCCTGCAACGGGAGGAACCAACTGGCAAAAATACCTGCCTCCGCGTTTTCAAAAACGAATTTTTTATCCCGAATTATGGAGTGCCGAAGAGCTCGAAAACTGGGGGAAATCCTGGGTTGAGTCGGTAATTCGTAAATAAACCTTACGAAACATCGTTCTCCCACAAGTGTTTTGCATTTTATTGGATTTGCAGTAAATTCGCGCTTTCCAAAATTGAAGCAGTGAAAGTAACCGAACACATTAGCAAAGCGAAATCAACACTTTTTTCGTTCGAAATTTTACCTCCTATAAAAGGTAAGAGTATTGATTCTATTTATCAAAGTATTGACCCCTTAATTGATTTTAAGCCCAGCTTTATTAATGTTACCTATCATCGCGAGGAGTATGTATATAAAAAGCGTACTGGTGGATATCTTGAAAAGGTTTTTATTCGAAAACGTCCGGGAACTGTTGGAATTTGTGCTGCCATCATCAATAAATATAAAACAGATGCCTTGCCACATTTAATTTGTGGTGGATTTAGCAAGGAAGAAACTGAAAATGCCTTAATTGATTTGCAGTACCTGGGCATCGACAATGTATTGGCATTGCGCGGTGATCCCATCAAAACTGAACAAGTTTTTATTCCGGAGCCAGATGGAAATAAATATGCTGTTGATTTAGTGAAACAAATTGTTGAACTTAACAACGGTGCCTATTTAGATGAGGAAATGGGTACAGCTACACCAACTGAATTTTGTATTGGCGTAGCGGGTTATCCCGAAAAGCACTTTGAAGCACCCAATTTGCAGATTGATTTATTGAACTTAAAAGCCAAAGTTGATGCGGGTGCCGATTTTGTGATTACTCAGTTATTTTACGACAATGCTAAATTTTTTGAGTTTGTAAAAGCTGCTCGAGAAATGGGAATTCAAGTACCAATTATACCTGGCTTAAAGCCAATGACCTTAAAAAAGCAAACGAGTATTTTACCCAAAATTTTTAGTATTGACATACCATTCGACCTCGCCCATGCTTTTTCAAAAGCACAATCCGACGAAGCAGCGCGAGAAATAGGAATTGAATGGAGTATAAACCAATCAAAGGAACTAATTAAATTTGGGGTGCCTTGTTTGCATTATTACACCATGGGAAAATCAGAAGCAGTGCGCCAAATAGCAAAGGCTGTTTTTTAATTCACCTTTAATTTTGGAACAGCTTTGAATTTTATGTTCCTTATTTCAAAAAAATAAATACTTTTGCAGCCCGTTCCAAAGGAATTGCCCAGGTGGCGGAATTGGTAGACGC
>DGQS01000249.1 GCA_002389785.1 Bacteroidetes bacterium UBA4408 | reverse complement strand
AACGATTCCAAAGTTAAAGCAATTGTTTTACGCGTGAACTCTCCCGGAGGAAGCGCATTGGCTAGCGATGTTATTTGGCGTGAAACCATACTCGCTAAAAAGCAAAAGCCACTAGTAGTTTCCATGGGCGATTTAGCGGCCTCTGGCGGTTATTACATTAGTTGTGCTGCCGATAAAATTATTGCTAGCCCAACCACCATTACCGGATCTATTGGTGTATTTGGTGTAATGATGAATGCTCAAAAACTGCTCAACAATAAATTGGGTATTACCATCGATACCGTAAAAACCAACAGTCATGCTGACGCTGGCACTGCCCTTCGACCAAGTAGTGCCGAAGAAAAAGCTTTTTTGCAAAAATCAGTTGAAAAAATTTACGATGATTTTATTGGTAAAGTAGCCGATGGTCGTCATAAAACAAAAGCAGAAATTGATAGTATGGGACAAGGACGTGTTTGGAGCGGAGTTGATGCATTGCGTTTAGGCCTAATTGATGAATTGGGTGGACTTGAAACTGCAATTGCATCTGCAGCTAAATTGGCTAAAATAAAGGAGTACCGAATTTACAATCTGCCCAAACAAAAGGATGCACTGGAACAATTGGTAAACGACATTTCAGGAGATGTTGAAACAAAAGTGATTAAAAAGGAATTGGGCCAAAGCTACTACTACTTACAACAAATGCGTTCGTTTGCAAAAGCAAATAATTCAGTTCAAATGCGCATGGAATATGCAGTTGAAATTTATTAATCTAGTTAACTTTGCAAGTCTTTTCATCCGTTCGAAATACTAAAAAAATAAATTCAATTTAAATAATATGGTCTCTTGTAAAAATGGTTTACTTGCACTGTGCGCTTGCTTGTTGAGCTTTCTTGCCTCCAAGGCCAATCCCGGCGATACACTTGTTGTGCACACATTTTCCAATGCGGTTCATCAAAATTGCAATACCATAGTTCAAACATTTTTGTTTCCTGCCGATACCAATAGGTATGAAAAAATAATGCTCAATTATAAATTAACTTGTCCGGTTGGAATTGGTTGCGACCCATACGACCGTATTGGTATTTTAAAAGCATTTAAAAACACCGGTATTTTTGATAGCACCGGAACCGAAATAAAAGAGCCTTTCGAAATAATGCGAATGATTACTCCTTACGGTATGGGGGTTACACTTTGGGTAGATGTAAGCGATTACCGCAGCTTGTTGAACGATTCAGTAAAAATGAGTACCATTATTTGTGGCTATGCGAACGGATGGTCTGTTACTGCTGATTTTTACATGATAAAGGGAAATCCCATCCGTGAAGCCTACCGCATTGAAAATTTGTGGACAGGTACCTTTCAATATGGAAATGCCAGCGACCCCATCGACAATCACTTGCAACCCAAAACAGTTACCATCGATTCACTGGCAGACCAAACAAAATTGCGGGTTGTAACTACCGGTCACGGTTTTAATTGCGACCCCGATCCGAATGTAGCAGAGTTTTCAGACCTAACACATACCCTGCTGGTAAACGGTACTACTTTACAACAACATCTCTGGCGCGACGATTGTGGCGCGAATCCGCTGTATCCTCAACCCATGTCGGGCACAGCAATAAGTACCTGGTTTTACAATCGGGCCAATTGGTGTCCGGGTGCATGGGTGCGACCGCACGATTACAACATTAGCACCATAGCAGCTGCTGGCACGAACGCTATCATCGATTACGATATGGTACCCTATACCAATACCGGCGGCCCCAATTGCAGCTATGCACCTGAATATTGGATACAAACCCAACTGGTTTATTATCATCCACCTTCCTATACCAACAATGTTGAACTGCAAGCAATCAAACAGCCCAACAGTGCTTTCGACTATCGCAGAACGAATCCGGTTTGCAGTGGCACAAATCCGATAGTGCTCATAAAAAACAATGGTGCTTCGACCCTAACTTCGGTTGAATTTCAAATAACTGTGGATGGTGTAGCTCAACCAAACTATACTTGGACAGGCAATTTAGCTTTTCTAGACACCACCAGCGTGGCATTACCTGCATTGACGATAGCTACGGGAATACATAATATTGAAATCACCGCAAGTTTGCCGAATGGACAAGTCGATGAGTTTCCAACGGATAATTTTCAGAAAGCTAATTTCAATTCAACAAACGTCTATGCTACCAACGTTATAAGGCTTCTGGTTCGCACCGATAATACTGGAAATGAATCCTCCTACGATTTAAAAGATGTGGCTGGAAATATACTTTATTCGCATGGCCCTTATGCAGGAAATAATTTAATTTACCGTGATACTTTTTATTTGGCAAATGGATGTTATTCATTTACCATGTATGATAGTTTTGGTGATGGGATGTGTTGCTACAATGGAAATGGTTTTTTTCGCCTGATACAAGGATTAACGGGAACTTCTTACCTTGCAAATACAGGTGATTTTGGTGCTTATAAAACAGTAAACTTTACGCTCAATGCACCTAATTCTATTGTCGAAAATAATTATTCAACTCAATTAGTTGTAAAGCCCAATCCAAGTAACGGATTAATTACGGTTTATTTTAATGGGGAGAAAAACCAAATTGAATCTCTAGAAATTTTTGATGCTTTATCCAATCGCATTTATAGTGATTCAAAAATAGAACTTACAGCTGATGGTAAACAAATAGATTTATCAAACTATCCAGAAGGGATGTATTTAATTCGCGTAAAGCAAGCGCAAAAACAATTTACAAAGCGCATCATTATTACAAAATAACTCGAGAAAAGAAATGTTAGAATCAGATAATCATGTAAAAGTGGGTATTTCAATGGGCGATTTCAATGGCATTGGAATGGAGGTAATTATTAAAACATTTATGGATAATCGGATGATGCAGCTTTGTACGCCGATTGTTTATGGTGCTTCACGCATTGCATCTTTCCATCGAAAGGCATTAGGCATTGCAGATTTTAGTTTCAATATTATCCGCGACGCCGATGCCGCAAATCCTAAAATGGCGAACCTGATTAATTGCTGGGATGAGGAAATAAAAATGGAGCTTGGAACAAGCACCAACTTGGCAGGTGAAAAAGCAATTGCATCATTAGAATTAGCAATTGCCGACCTTAAAAGTGGTAAAATAGATGTATTGGTTACCGCTCCTATTAATAAAAACAATGTACAAAGCGCTACCTTTAAATTTCCGGGACATACCGAATACCTGGCAGAAAAATTTGATGTGAAAGACTACTTAATGTTGTTGGTAAGCGACGATTTACGAATTGGAACAGTTACCGGTCACATCGCTTTAAATCAAGTAGCCTCGGCATTAAGCACCGAAAAAATTTACGCTAAAGTAAAACTGCTAAACAATTCCTTGATTCAAGATTTTGGAATTCGTAAACCAAAAATTGCAGTGCTGGGATTAAACCCTCATGCAGGTGATAACGGATTGTTAGGTGAAGAAGAAACTAAACTCATCATTCCTGCAATCGAAAAACTAAAGTCGGAAGGAATTATGGCGATAGGCCCTTATGCTGCCGATGGTTTTTTTGGTTCACAAGTGTACCATCAATTTGATGGGGTAATGGCCATGTATCACGATCAAGGATTAATTCCATTTAAAGCAATGGCTTTTGAAAGCGGAGTTAATTTTACGGCCGGACTTCCTATTATCCGCACCTCTCCTGACCATGGTACAGGCTATGATATTGCCGGCAAAAACAAGGCATCTGAATCATCCTTTCGGCAAGCAGTTTACCTCGCTTGCGATCTTTTTCATCAACGAAAACAACAGGCCGGTTTAGTCGCAAACCCACTAAAAATAACAAATCAGCGAAGAGAAAGGGGGTAAACTACAGTTTATTTTTCCGGGTCATACCCATGGTCGTGTTCTAAGTTTCCTCCCATGGCAGCAGCAACTGCAAGCACATCGCAGCGCTCATTTTCAGGGTTTTCGTTATGACCTTTTATCCAAACGAATTTTACTTTGTGTTGCGCATAAACTTGCAAAAAACGCTTCCACAAATCCGGGTTTTTTTTGCCGCTAAAATTTTTCTTTTGCCAACCGAAAACCCATTTCTTCTCAACCGAATCAACCACATACTTTGAATCGGAATAAATAACCACCGATGAACCGGGATTTTTTAAACTCTCCAATCCCACAATTACACTCATCAACTCCATGCGATTATTGGTAGTATAGGAGTAACCTTTTGAAATTTCTTTGCGGTGCTTACCGGATAACAACACCACACCAAATCCTCCAGGACCGGGGTTTCCGCGTGATGCGCCATCGGTATAAATGGTTATGTGAGACATTTGAATACTGCAATTTTTCGGAAAGATAAGCAACAAATAGTTGCCTGCGAAAAGTCATTTAATCAGCCAGTATTCAGTACCAAAAATGCCATCCCACTCCAACAATAAAATAAAATTAGTCGAGTATTTCTCTTTAAAATTTGAGAAAAAATAACCCTATTTTAGATAAGAGTAAATTTGGTCTTTCAATACCACACGCTTTTTTCTCAGCTCTGTTAAAAAGTCGTCATTGGCAATCTCAGCGCCACTTTCAATCCGATGTATAGCATGATCATTTTCGTGGTATTCATCAAATAATTTTCGAAAGTGAACATTGTTAATTTTTAGTTCATGTATCATTTCCTTTTTCTCAGGAAATTCGTGTAAGATATCGTGCTTTTCCATAATTTTTTCTTACAAAGATGCCGTGTCACTCGCTAAACATACATGATAGCAATCAAGTTTTGAACTGATTAAAGTCAGTTTGTTCTACTTGTTCATATTTTTATAATAACTGTTGTGGTTGCTGCCTACACAACTTTTTTAATTAAAGGTATTTTAGCCAACTAATCTATCCATTAAATTAATTCATGAAAAAACTATTTTTTATCTCTTTATTAATAGTTCACTTTGACTTATTACTCGCTCAGCCACAAATTCAAAACTGGGAAAATGGAAATAAAAAAAGTGAAGAGAATTTTAAAAATGGAATTCAGGAAGGAAAATCTACGTACTGGTACCAAAACGGTAAAGTTGCCAAAGAAGTAAATTATAAAGGAGGCAAGGAAGAAGGAAGCCTTACCCGTTACTACGAAGACGGAAAAATAAAAGGAATTGAAAATTATACATTCGGAAACAAAAATGGTGCATGGACTTATTATTACAACAACGGAACAAAGGCACAAGAATGTTTTTATAAGTTCAATTGGCTCGATAGCACTTGCAAGTCGTGGTACGAAAACGGAAAATTGAAAAGTGTGGAATTTTATAAGAAGAAAAAAAAGGAAGGAAAATGGACCTATTATTTTGAGAACGGACAGAAACAAAATGAAGGGATATTTAAGAACAACCTTCAAAATGGCTTATACACTTCTTGGTATGAGAATGGAAAAATTGAAAAGGAGGGAAATTTTTTAAACGATACCATGGAAGGTAAATGGACGAATTATTATTCTTCCGGGAAAATTAAAGAAGAAGCCAATTACCAAAAAGGAAGATATTTTTTGACAAACTTTTGGGATGAAAACGGGAAGCAAACTATACTAAATGGCAACGGACATCACATCGTTTATTATACGGGTGCAATCAAAAAGTTTGAAGGCGACTACAAAAATGGGGTTGAGAATGGACAATGGACCTATTATTTACCGGATGGGAAATTGGAATACATACTGAATTATGTTGACGGAAAAAAGGAAGGACTCTGCACGTACTATTTCGAAAATGGAAAGATTATGAAGCAAGGGAAGTATTCCAATAACAATAAAACCGGCACCTGGGAATGGTTTCGGAAGGATGGAAGTAAAGATATGATAGGTGAATTTGTTGAAGACAAACAAAATGGGCATTGGACCTATTTTTTTGATAATGGAAAAAAAGAGTTTGAAGGAAGGTATACTGATGGAAAACACGATAGCACATGGACTTACTATTACGCTACCGGTGAAGTGTGGAAGATTGGACAATTTGAAAACGACTTAAAAAACGGGTTATGGACTACCTTTTTTGAAAATGGACAGAAACTTCAGGAAGGAAAATACTTAACTAACAAAGAAGAAGGACATTGGGTTGCTTGGTACCAAAATGGTCAAAAAAAGGACGAAGGCGATTTTCTTGCGGGTTTAATGAACGGTGATTGGAAAGGATGGTACCCGAATGGTAAACTTAGTTATACCGGAGCTTATAAAGAAAATGTAAAAACAGGATTTTGGTCGAATTGGAACGAAAACGGACAAAAAGTTAAGGAGGAAAGTTATTTAAAGGGAATACTCCATGGGCCTACTGCCAAATGGTTTGATGATGGAAAAATAAAGGAAACCGGCGCTTATGAAAACAATCGCAAAACAGGAACTTGGACGTTTTACTACGAGAACGGAAATAAATTTGCCGAAATAAACTTCAAAAAAGGATTACAAGAAGGTAAAAAAACAACCTGGTACAATTACGGTGGAGTTTGGCAAAAAGGTCAATTTGTAAACGATAGGATGGATGGAAAATGGCAAAGCTTTGATAAAAATGGGAAGCTTATTTCAACCGTTTATTATAAACGCGGAAAAATTGAACGAGAAGAATAAGTAATTAAGCGCTTTCCTCTTCAGGATCGTTTCGAAAGCTTAACCACATGGCTATGGCTACAACCGAAACAACACCCAAAATCATCAAAATAGAATTTAAGGTAGCGTTTCCGGTTTTTGTAATGTGCTTCAACTCCTTAAAAACGCTCTTCATCGTTTTATTATTGAAGGCTGTATCAGTTTTTTGTACCTCAGTGTTAGTAGCCGAAGCAGCAGAGTCGGTAGCTTGTGCAAAAGCAACCGGACTTAAACTAATTAATGCTACCAATAAAAAAAGCACAAGTAATGTAAAAAATGAAGAAGACTTCTTTAGGCTGGGATAATCAATCTTAGCGTAAATCATACAAAAAGGATTGGTTTGAAAATAGTTTTTTCAATTTTCAATGATACAAAAATAATATAATTATCCAAATCTTAGGGATTTAAAATTAACTAACAGTTCGATGAGTGGTATTTTTTTATGTATCAATTGATTTTTTTTATATATTTGCAACCGATTTTATGCAGAATTATTTGAAAGAGGGGACAGGTAGTCCCCTCTTTTATTTGTAAAAAATGATTAGCGAAAGTATAATACACACATTAGTAAACGAAAAAATTGAGGGAACCGATTTGTTTCTGGTCGACCTTAGCGTGAAACCCGGAAATAAAATAGTGGTGCTCATTGATGCAGTGCGTGGACTTTCAATTGACGATTGTGTAAAAATTAGCAGACACATTGAGTTTAGCCTCGATAGAGAAAGTGAAGATTTTGACTTACAAGTTTCCTCACCCGGTGCTGATGCTCCCTTTAAAGTGCGCGATCAGTATAAAAAATATGAGGGTAAAAATGTGGAAGTAATTACAGGTGAAAATAAAATTATAAACGGGCGAATTATTACCTCCGATGAAGCTAAATTTGAACTGGAAGTGAAAATACCTTCAAAAGGCAACAAAAAAATAACAACAACAGAAATAGTACAATTTAACTACAATCAAATAAAGCAAGCAAAAGCAACAATTTCGTTTAAATAAAAATTAATAACAATGGAAAGTATAAATTTAATTGAGTCGTTTTCAGAGTTTAAAGAATTTAAGAACATCGATAGGCCAACTATGATGAGCATTTTGGAAGATGTTTTTCGTAGTGCATTGGCAAAAAAATATGGCTCCGACGAAAATTTCGATATCATTATTAACATTGACAAAGGTGACTTGGAAATTTGGCAAAACCGTGAGATTGTTGACGATGAATTTGCCGAAGATAGTTTCGATTTTGATGAAAATAAGCACATTAGCTTAACCGACGCTCAAAAAATAGATCCAGATTTTGAAATAGGTGAAGACATTACTCAACCTGTTCGATTAGAAGATTTTGGAAGAAGAGCGGTTCTTGCGGTTCGTCAAAATCTAGCATCTCGTATCATGGATTTAGAAAAGGACGGAATATTTAAAAAATACCAAGAACGAGTTGGAGATATTATTACCGGCGAAGTTTATCAAATTTGGAAACGTGAAATTTTAATTCTTGATGATGAAGGAAATGAATTAATTCTACCGAAAGTGGAACAAATACCTTCTGATTTCTACAAAAAGGGAGATACTGTACGTGCCGTTGTATCGAAGGTTGAAATGAAAAATAACTCTCCGGTTATTGTACTTTCACGAGTTTCGCCGGTGTTCCTCGAACGCCTATTTGAAATGGAAGTTCCCGAAGTATTCGATGGTTTAATTACCATAAAGAAAATTGTTCGCGAACCGGGCGAGAGAGCCAAAGTAGCAGTTGAATCCTACGACGATCGTATCGATCCGGTTGGTGCTTGTGTAGGTATGAAAGGTTCACGTATTCACGGTATTGTGCGTGAGTTGAAAAATGAAAATATTGATGTAATTAATTTTACTACCAATACAAGTTTATTTATTACTCGTGCACTTAGCCCGGCTAAAATAACTTCTGTAAAAATTGATGAAGAAAGCAAACGTGCCGAGGTGTTTTTAAAGCCCGATCAAGTAAGCTTAGCAATTGGTAAAGGTGGCCACAATATTAAATTAGCTGGTAAACTTACCGGCTACGAAATTGATGTGTATCGCGACAGTGATGTGGATACCGATGATGTGGATTTGGAAGAATTTGCAGATGAAATTGATGCATGGGTACTCGATGCATTAAAAGCTGTAGGATGCGACACTGCTAAAAGTGTACTTGAATTAACTACCGACGACCTGGTTAAACGTACCGATTTAGAAGAAGAAACAATCAAAGAAGTAAAAGAAATTTTACAAGCTGAATTCGAATAAATATTTTTTTTAGAATTTTAAAACAGAATAAAATAGAGCAACGCAGAATATGTCGGAAAACGGAGAAATAAGATTATCCAAAGCACTGAAGGAATTTAACGTAGGTATTGATCATGCCATTGCATTTCTCGCAAGCAAAGGCCAAAAAATTGAAAGAAATCCGAATGTGAAAATTTCTGCACAGGCTTATGCTTTGTTGCTAAATGAATATGCTTCGGATAAAAAGGCAAAAGACGATTCCAAAAAACTGGACATTGTTAAGCCCAAAAAAGAAGTTGTTGAAGAAAAACCAAAAGCTGTTGAAGCTCCGGCGGTGGTGAAAAAAATTGAGGTAAAACCGGTTGAAGTAGCTCCTGTTGTTGCTAAAGCTGAACCGGAAAAGCCCAAGGAAGTCGAAAAGCCCAAGGAAACTGCAAAAGCTAAAACTACCAAGAAGGCTGCAGAACCTACTCCTGAGCCTGAAGTGGTGAGTGCAAAATCGGAAGAGAAGCTGGAAGGACCTAAGGTTTTAGGGAAACTCGATTTATCGACGATTAACAGCAAAACCAAGCCTGTAAAGAAAACAAAAGCTCAAAAGGAAAAAGAAGAAGCCGACGCAGCTGCCGAGAAAAAAGCTGCTAAAAAAGCAACGAAGAAAGTTGAAGAGGAAGAAATTCCGGAGGAAAAGCCGGTAAAAAAATCCACTAAAAAAACTTCCGATCCTGTTGAAACTCCTGAAGCTCCTGTAGTTGTTGAAACTCCACCGGCACCTGTGGAAGAAAAGCCGGCAGCTCCCGAAATTGAACACCATAAAACCAATTACGAAAAACTGGAAGGTCCTACCATTCTTGGAAAAATAGAACTTCCAATTAAGGACGATCGCAAGAAACCCGTTGCTTCCTCTTCAGGTTTTGACTTAGATAAATCGAAAAAGAAAAGAAAGCGTATTCGCAAAGGTGGTGCCTCTTCAACCGATAGTTTTGACCCGAACACCGGACCTAATCGACCGGTATTACCTGCGAATCCACGACCGCAATTTGGCGGAAATGCCGGAGGTAATTTTAAGAAAGATAACCGCGAACGACCAAAGCCATTTGTAAAAGCTGAGTTAACTCCCGAAGAAATTCAAGCTCAAATTAAGGAAACATTAGCACGATTAAGTGGTGCAGGTAAATCAAAAGCTTCGAAACACCGTCGTACCAAACGAGAAGAAGGAAGTGCCCAACGTGCTGAGGAAATGGAATTGCAAGAATCGGAAAAGAAAACCATTAAGGTTACCGAATTTGTATCGGCAAACGAGCTTGCTTCCATGATGAATGTTCCGGTAAATAACATCATTTCAACTTGTATGAGTCTTGGAATGTTTGTTTCAATTAATCAACGTTTAAATGCCGAAACCATTAGCATTGTTGCTGAAGAGTTTGGTTACACTGTTGATTTTGTTAGTGCCGATGTACAGGTTGCTATTGAAGAAGACATTGATAAACCGGAAGATTTAGTGTATCGTTCGCCGATTGTTACTGTAATGGGACACGTCGATCACGGTAAAACATCTTTACTGGATTATATTCGAAAAGCCAATGTTATTGCAGGGGAAGCTGGAGGAATTACACAACACATTGGAGCTTATAGTGTGCAATTAGACAATGGTAAACGCATTGCCTTTTTAGATACACCGGGCCACGAAGCATTTACCGCCATGCGTGCACGTGGTGCTCAAGTTACCGATATTGTAATTATTGTAGTAGCTGCCGATGACAATGTAATGCCTCAAACCAAAGAAGCTATTAATCACGCTCAGGCAGCAGGTGTACCTATTATTATTGCCATAAATAAAATTGATAAACCAGGCGCTAATCCCGATAAAATTCGTGAAGAATTATCGCAAATGAATATTTTGGTGGAAGAGTGGGGAGGTAAATATCAGTGTCAGGAAATTAGTGCAAAAAAGGGAACTAACATCGATTTGTTACTCGAAAAAGTGTTGCTCGAAGCCGAATTGCTCGATTTAAAAGCAAACCCAACGAAAAATGGAACCGGTGCAGTAATTGAATCTTCACTCGATAAAGGTCGTGGATACATTACTACTGTTTTAGTACAATCGGGTAAAATAAAAATTGGTGATGTTGTATTAGCTGGTTGTTACAGTGGTAGAGTAAAAGCTTTATTTAACGAACGTGGTAGCAACATCAAAGAAGCTGGCCCTTCTATGCCGGCATTATTATTAGGATTAACCGGTGCTCCAACTGCGGGTGATAAATTTAAAGTGATGGACGACGAACGTGAAGCCCGCGAAATAGCCACCAAACGTTTGCAATTGCAACGTGAGCAAGGTTACCGTACGCAAAAACACATTACGCTTGACGAAATTGGACGACGATTGGCTATTGGTGATTTTAAAGAACTAAACGTGATTGTAAAAGGTGACGTGGATGGTTCTATTGAAGCCTTGACCGACTCGTTATTGAAATTGTCTACCGATAAAATTCAAGTAAATGTAATTCACAAATCCGTAGGTCAGGTAACTGAATCGGATGTGTTATTGGCATCTGCTTCAAATGCGATTATTGTTGGTTTCCAAGTGCGTCCGTCCGGAAATGCACGTAAACTGGCCGAGCAAGAACAAATTGACATACGCTTGTATTCAATTATTTACGATGCCATTAACGAAATTAAATCGGCCATGCAAGGAATGTTGGCTCCTGAGTTTGAAGAAAAAGTGGTGTGTAACATCGAAATTCGTGAAGTATTCAACATTACCAAAGTGGGAACCATTGCGGGTTGTATGGTACTCGACGGAAAAGTTACACGCAATACCAAAGTGCGGGTTATTCGCGATGGTATTGTAATTCATACCGGCGAATTAGGCTCATTAAAGCGCTTCAAAGACGATGTAAAAGAAGTTACAACAGGCTATGAGTGCGGTTTAAACATCAATAATTTTAACGACATACAACCGGGCGATATTATTGAGGGTTACGAAATGGTTGAGTTGAAAGTGAAGTTGTAGAACTATTTTCTGCTGCTGGAGCAGGTCTGTGGGTATTTAATTTTAGATTGAAAGTTTACTTGTACTCTACTAGCTACTCATCGATTTTTGAAACACGGATGAGTAGCGCGCTTTCACATATAGTAAGCTATTTAATTACTGTCCCCTTTTTTAATTTGTTCGATATTTTTGTTACCTCTTTTTGAAGTTGGGTTACTGTGTTAAGTAGTTCGTCTTTGTTGCCTTCGGGCTCGGGTAATTCGTGACTGATGTAATTAATGAATTTCCAAATTTCACGTATTTCATTCAAATTTAATTCATAGGGTTCATAAGCAGCGTTGAGTGATTTGAGCAACAACTTTTTTTTGCTACGAAGTTGATTGTAAAGCACTTTAAAAACTACTCCATCGTCTTGCGTAAGCACGATGTAAGCATTGCCATCTTTTACGTTCATCCAATTATCCACAAACTCAGCGGTTACATAACTCTTATCGGGTATGGGTAACATGCTGTCGCCACTGATTTGAAATGTACGGTATTTACGGTCGGGCGATAAAAAGGGTAATTGAAAAGTAGGTAATGAACTAATGTACTCAGGATCGTTATAACCGGCTGTATAACCCGCTTTTGCTTTTACCGGAACCAATTCAATGTTGTCGCGGTTTTTACTGTCTACGGTGGTTGCCAACACCCTCAATTTGGTGCCTTTTATAAAATCATCGTGCCCTTGTTCAAGCTCCCGCATTTTACTTTCCGACAGCTTACTTAAATCCACTTTTACTAGGGTATCAATCGACATTTTAAAGTATCCCGAAAAGCCAATCAATGCTTCAATAGTAGGATTGGTAATTAATCCATTTTCATAACTATTTAGGGTGGAGCGACTCATTCCGAGTTCTCCTGCCACCACATCTTGTGTGCGCTGTTTGCGCTGACGCAGAAGTTTAATGTTGTTGCTGAAATACATAGTTTATGGGCGTTTAGTAAAACAAGTTAATCAATATCATTCCAAAATAGAATCGGGTTCTTAATGATAAAAAATAAAACCACAAGGAACACAAAGCTTGCACTAAGTTCACAAAGGATGCATGTTCTCTAAAACCTTCGTGACCTTTGTGTTTTTCTTCGTGCTCTTTGTGGTAAAAATAAATAACCACAAGTAACACAAAGCTTTCACAATATTCACAAAGACATGTGTTCGTTAAAACTTCAATTACACTCCAGTTTTTTACAAAATGCCATTTATAACTCGGCGCACTCCGTCTTTCAACAATACGGTATTAAAGTTAATCAACAACCCTAATTTACAATTCGAGAGTTTCAAATAGGTTAGAATCTGGGCCATATGAATATCTTTTAACACTTCAACCGACTTCACTTCAACTATAAACTTTTTTTCAATCAATAAATCTACGCGGTATCCGGCTTCCAGTTTTACCTCCTCAAATACCAAAGGAAGAGGCTTTTGACGTTCCAGCAATAGTCCCTTTTTTAAAAGCAAATAACTTAGGCACTCTTCATATGCACTTTCCAACAATCCGGGTCCAAGTTCCCTATGTACAATAAGCGAACTATCATAAACTAGTTTAGAAATCTCATTTTCTGTCATAAAAACCTTCCAAAAAATTGCTTCATTTATAGTTTATACTTGGTAAAAAAGCATCAGACTCATCCCGCTCTTAAAAAAATTAAACCACAAAATTTACAAAGGCGAATAGCCGACTATGAATCAAATAGAACTAAAAAACTTTCTTATTGCTGCTTTTATCCTATGCAAACTTTGTGGTAAAATTTTTTCTTGCTGCAAATATAAATGATTATATTGTAATCACAAAAATGATTGTAATACAAACATTGTAAAAGTTTAAAAAATGCCGAAAAACCTACCCGATAGTTCCTATCTTAAAGGCAGAGGCGCACAAATTCACACGGCTAACCGCTTCTTAAAATACCAGGTACTGGCCGAACACATCGAAGGCCTTGATGAACCACTCATCGGCGACGAAAAAACAGAAGTGTACATGGACTATCCTAAATCCCTGGTAAATAAAATTACCAGTCCCGATGTAGGCATGATGAGCAGCGCAAACCCCTACCAGGGCTGCGAACACGGCTGTGTGTATTGCTATGCGCGAAATACCCACAACTATTATGGCTTTAACGCAGGCCTCGATTTTGAACGCAAAATTATGGTAAAACCCACTGCTTCCGAATTGTTGCGCAAGCATTTTAATCACCCCAAGTATCGAGTTGAATGCATTTCCTTTTCGGGAAATACCGATTGCTACCAACCCCTCGAACGAACCTATAAAATAACCCGAAGCCTGCTCCAAACCTGTCTCGAATACAAAAACCCCGTAGGCATTATTACAAAAAATTCGCTGCTGCTACGCGATTTGGATATACTTACCGAGCTCGCTCAACTAAATTTACTGCGCGTAATGATTTCGGTTACCAGCTTACGCGAAGAACTTCGCAGCAGTATGGAACCCCGCACCGCTACTAGCAAAAAGCGATTGCAGGTAATTGAAACCCTCGCCCAAAAAAAGGTGCCGGTTGGAGTAATGGTAGCTCCCATCATTCCCGGATTAAACAGCGACGAAATTCCCGATATAATTAAAGCCGCAGCCGATTGCGGTGCCACTACCGCCGGCTATACCATTGTACGCTTAAACGGCGAAATAGCAAATATTTTTCGCGATTGGCTGTATAAAAATAAACCCGATGCCGCCGATAAAATATGGAATCACATTGAGGCCTGCCACGGTGGCAAAGTAAACGATTCGCGCCCCGGAATACGTATGCGCGGCGAAGGAAAAATTGCCGAAAGCATCAAGCAACTGTTTAGCCTTTCCGTAAAGCTTCACCTGGCCGGGCGATCCATGCCGGCACAGGATTTTACCTTGTTTAAACGACCGCCGCTAAACGGTCAAACCGAATTATTTTAACCATGCACAACAACAATAAACAACTGCATAGTCCGTATAGTTGGAAGGGCCTCGAAGGCGAAGTGAACCGCACCATCGTACACATGGATTTAGACAGCTATTTTGTTTCGGTATCGCGGCTCATGCATCCCGAATTGGTTGGAAAGCCTGTGTTGGTAGGCGGAAGCAGCGACAGGGGAGTGGTGGCAGCCTGCAGTTACGAAGCACGCGCCTTCGGAATTCATTCGGCAATGCCCATGAAACTGGCCAAACGCCTCTGCCCGCACGCCCTTGTGGTACGAGGCGATTACGAAGAATACAGCAAACGCTCCGACGAAGTAACACAGATTATTGGCGAATACGTTCCCCTTTTTGAACGCTCTTCTATTGACGAATTTTACATGGATTTTACCGGAATGGATAAGTTTTTTGGCTGCTACAGCTATGCTACAGAACTACGCCGACGAATCATGCGCGAAACCGGACTCCCCATTTCATTTGGCATGTCGCCCAACAAAACGGTGAGTAAAGTCGCCACCGACGAAGCAAAACCCAACAACCAGATGAAGGTAGATCCGGGTTGCGAAAAATCTTTTCTGGCGCCACTTTCGGTAAAAAAAATTCCCATGATTGGCGAAAAAACCTATACACTGCTACGCAGCATGGGAATCGAAAAAGTGCATACACTGCAACAAATGCCGCTCGAATTAATGCAAAATGTACTGGGCGAAAATGGAGGTAGCATCTGGCGAAAAGCCAACGGAATTGATACTTCCCCGGTTGAGCCTTACAGCGAACGCAAAAGTATTTCGAGCGAAGAAACCTTCGATACCGATACCATTGACGTGCAAAAACTCAAGAATAATTTAATTAAAATGGTCGAAAAATTGGCCTTTCAACTTCGCAGCGAAAACAAACTAACAGCTTGTGTAACCGTTAAAATTAGGTATTCAAATTTTGATACACATACCATGCAATGCCGCATCGCGCATAGCTCCAACGATCATGTACTCATTGCACGCGTAAAAGAATTGTTCGAAAAATTGTATAGCCG
>DGQS01000092.1 GCA_002389785.1 Bacteroidetes bacterium UBA4408 | reverse complement strand
AACACTACCTAAAGGCAACGGATTAGACATTGTAAAAAGGTTAAAAGAAAATAACTCAAAAGCAGGTATTATCATTATTTCAGCCAAAAATTCTTCAGGCGATAAAATTAAAGGGCTTGATTTGGGAGCTGATGATTATTTAGCAAAGCCTTTTGATTTAGCAGAATTGAATTCCCGAATTAAAGCACTTATTCGTAGGAGGAACTTTGATGGCAACAAGTCTATTGTTGTAAACGAAATTACCATTCTCCCTGAGCAAAGACAGGTTAATGTAAATAATGAACTCGTTGCTTTAACAGCTAAAGAGTACGATTTGCTATTATTTTTCATTTCAAATAAAAACAGGGTTGTTTCAAAAAATACCATTGCGGAACATTTGTGGGGAGACGATTCAGATCAAATGGATAGTCACGATTTTATTTACGTTCATTTAAGAAATCTTAGAAAAAAATTGATGGATAAAGGATGTACGGATTATGTGCAAACGATATACGGTATAGGTTATAATTTTAAAGTAAACGGATGAAATTAATAAGTAAAACACTCTTTTATTACCTTTTAGTTAGTTTGCCGTTGCTGATTATTGCAGGACTGCTTTCCTATTTTCTTATTAATAGCGAATTGAAAGATGGTACTGATGAAACATTGATGAATGAAAAAGTTAATGCTGAAAGACTTATTCACTCATTGAAAGAACCTAAAAGCATCTATTTGAGTTCTGATAGTCTTGAGAATATCATTCCATGTACCGATTGCAAATTAAAGACAGGATTCATTGACACCTCAATTTATAATAGTGTTGAAAAGGAAAATGTTGGAGCGAGAATGTTGCGCAGCTATTATACGTTTGAGCAAAACACATATCAAATTACTCTGATTAAAACTACAATGGAAGAGGAGGAACTTTTGGAGGGAATACTTGCAACATTTGCTTTAATTGTAGGCTTTTTGATAGTGTCCTTTGTAATAGTTAATTGGTTGTTGTCAAAAACTTTATGGAAACCATTCTATAGTACGCTTTCTAAGTTAAACAAATACGAAATTCAAAACCATGAACAATATCATTTTAATGAAGTAAATACACTTGAGTTTAATCAATTAAATATTGCTTTGAATAAAATGATGGATAAAATTTATTCTGATTATCAGGAGCAAAAAGAGTTTACCGAAAATGCGTCTCACGAAATGCAAACACCATTGGCAGTTATTAAAGCAAATCTCAGTTTATTAATGCAATCAGACAATTTGAAAGAAGATGAAATGAATCGACTTCAAACAATTGAAAACACCATAAAAAAATTAGCATCGTTAAATAAGGCTCTTATTTTATTATCTAAAATAGAAAACAATCAGTTTAAGGAGAGCGAATCAATAAGCATTAAGCAGTTTACTTCAAAAATAACGGATAATTACATGGATCTGTTTCAGTCAAAAAATATTGGTTTGGAATTGAATTTATCAGAAGATGTTATAGTAAAGATGAATCCAACTTTGGCTGAAATTCTTCTAACAAACCTTATTCAAAATGCAATCAGGCACAACAGTGAAAATGGAAAAATAATTATTGAATTAAAGCAAAATCAATTGACCATTTCTAACAGCGGTGAACCATTAACTATTCCCAAGGAACATCTATTTATTCGTTTTAAAAAGAATGATGCCTCCAAAGACTCTCTCGGTCTTGGTTTATCGATTATTAATGGAATTGCTAAAACCTATGGATTTAAAATCAATTACGATTATTCATCATCATTGCATCATTTTCAAGTAAATTTCAACTAAAGATTTACTTTAGAATTGTACAGTAGGTTTGTGATATGAAAGTTAAAAATCCCTCCATTTTAAAAAGAACAATTGAGTGCTTGGTGTTTCTGTTGCTAAGTGTAAATGTGTATTCGCAAACACAAAACATTTCTGTTTCGGGTCTAATTAAAGAAAAAAATACAGGAAGTCCTTTGCCTTATGTGAGTGTATTAATTAAAATGGAGACAGACAGTTCCTTAGTTGTGGGAACTATCACCAATGAAGAAGGGCGTTTTACATTAAATGGTTTAAAGCAGGGTAAATATTATATCGAAGTTTCGTTTATTGGTTATGCGACCTCAAGACAATCTTTCTTTATTGGTAGTTTGAGTTCGTTTTTAGATGCAGGTGTAATAGAATTATCTGAAGACACACAAGTTTTAAATGAAGTTGAAGTAACCGCAAAGCAAGACGAAGTTTCAGGTAAAATGGATAAGAAATCCTATACACTTGAAAATAACATTTCTCAAAGTGGTGGTTCGGTTTTGCAAGCCGTACAAAATTTACCCGGAGTAACTGTACAAGAAGGAAAGGTTCAGATACGAGGCAGCGATAAAGTGATTGTATTAATTGATGGAAAGCAAACTGCATTAACAGGTTTTGGAAACCAAACAAGCCTTGATAATATTCCTGCATCCGCTATTGAAAAAATTGAAATCATAAATAATCCTTCAGCTAAATATGATGCCAATGGCAACGCAGGTGTAATTAATATCATTTATAAGAAAAATAAACAAGAAGGGTTTAATGGTAAGGTAGGCGTGGCAGCAGGCTTGGGTGCTTTATGGATAAAGCAGGAAAACCTACCAACGATTCGACCACAATATCAAAATACACCTAAGTTTAATCCAAGCCTATCACTTAACTACAAAAAAAAGAAAATTAATTTATTCCTTCAGGGCGATTACTTACTTACCAACACATTGAATAAAAATGAATTTGTAGATCGTTACTATGATAGCGGAGAGATTATTCATCAGCAAACTAAAAGAAATAGAAACACTACAGTTGCAACAGGAAGATTAGGATTTGATTATAATCCCAATGAATACAACCAATTTAGCTTATCAGGGTTATTTAGTTCAGAGCGAATTTTAGATCATGGAGATGAACCATTTTTCAACTCCGATTATTCAGAGAGAATACGTTTATGGCAATTTTTAGAGGATGAACTAAAAACAACTGCTACTGCATCTTCTTCATACTTACATAAATTCAAACAGGCTGGACATACTTTAAACATTGGATTGAATTATACATTTCACAGGGAAGATGAAAAGTATTACTTCACGAATGTGATGCCAACCTTTACAGGTTATGATGCCTTTAAGTTAATTTCTGATGAGAATGTAGCAGATTTCAATCTCGACTACATTAAACCCTTAAAGCATGGAAGGATCGAAATGGGAGGTAAATTCAGGTATAGAAATATTCCAACAAATATGCTTTTCTTTCCGGGAATTAATTCTCCCATTGATTCCGCAGCAGGAGGTTGGGCAAATTATAAAGAAACGATACCTGCGCTATATGGAAATTACGTTCTTGAAAAAGCAAAATATGAATTAGAGGCAGGTTTAAGAGTTGAGTATGTTAATGTGAATTATCAAGTGAATCCAAACCACCCCACTTATAAAAGCAACGGATATAATTATACCCAGCCTTTTCCTAACGTAAGATTTGCTTATAAATTTAATGACAATAACAAGATTTCTTTGTTTTACAATAGAAGAGTTGATAGACCAAACGAAGTTGATATTAGAATCTTCCCAAAGTATGATGATGCAGAAATTATTAAAGTTGGTAATCCTTCATTAAACCCACAATTCACCAATCTGTTTGAATTAGGCTATAAAGGAAACTGGAAAAACGGATATTTCTATTCGGCAGCGTATCACAAAATAGCAGATGGAACAATCACTCGTATCGCAAGCGTTGTTTCGGGCAGCACTTTGATTTATTCTATTATGCAGAATGCAGGAAGGAGTTATAACACAGGATTGGAATTAATAGTTTCACAGGACATAAAAAATTGGCTTTCTCTTAATATGAATTTTAATGGCTATCAAAGCACCATTGAGGCTTTTACCGCTTACAATAAATATCCTTATGCAAATACTTATTCTTCTGATAGGCAGTCATTAATCTCTTGGAATTCGAAACTGAATGCTACTTTCCATTCAAAGAAAAATACAGATTTTCAATTAACAGCAATTTACCTCGCTCCTGATTTAATTCCACAAGGAACGATTGGATCAAGGTTTTCATTGGATGTAGGAATGAAAAAACAAATTCAAAAGGGTAAAGGAGAATTATTTATAAATGCTACCGACCTTTTGAATACGATGCAGATTAAAAAATCCATTCAAGGCAACGGGTTTAGGTATGTTAGTACCGATTATTATGAAACACAAGTTGTGAGAATTGGATACAGTTATAAGTTCTAATTTGTGCCTAAAGATTTGCTTTAGAATTGTGTTGTTACTTTGAATTATAAATTTAAAACCAGATAAAAAATGAAAACAACAATCGCAACAATCGCATTATGCTTCGGGCTTAGCTACGCAAATGCACAACACTTAAAAGAAGCAGAAGTTCCTGCTAATGTAAAAGATAGCTTTGCTAAAAAATATCCCGGATCGAAAGTGGATGTGTGGGAAAAGGAAGGAGCTAATTATGAAGCTGAATTTCATTTAAACAAAGTAGAATCCTCTGCTGTATTTGATGCAAGTGGAACATTTAAAGAACTAGAACAAGAAATTAAGACATCGGCATTACCAAAAGCTGTTACTGACTATTGCACCAAGAGTTATGCAGGCTATAAGTTATCTGAAGCCGCAAAAATTACAGATGCAACTGGCAAGGTAATGTATGAAGCCGAAATGGAAAAAGATAAAATGTACTTTGACGCTTTATTCGATGCAAACGGAAACTTTGTTAAAAAGACCGAAGCAATGAAAGAAGAAGAAGGAAAGGATTAATTTTTCATAGTGAGGCTTCCTTTTGCAGGGAAGCTTCACGATTTTGTGAATAAAAATGAGATTTTAACAAATTTGGTAAAATTACCGTAAAATACGATAACAGGCCTTATTTCTGACCAACCTTAAATACCTTGCAGAAGTGGCTTATCGCCCGCAAATCGGCTAAAAATCGCTGGATTTGGGCCTCTTTCGATTCTTCAAGGTTTTCGTTGGTTATTTGGTTCGAACAGGGTAAATTTGAGCCCGCAAAACAATTCAACTCGCCATCGGCGGGTTTTATTTTGATTAGAAAATTCAGTACAATTTTTTTTGATAGTGTATTTTCTAATCAAAATAAAGCACCAAAGGTGTGAATTGTTTTAAGCCCCTACGTCACGGGATCATGTAACTAATCCCTCCCTCTCCGCAAAACAATTCAACCCGCCATCGGCGGGTTTTATTTTGATTAGAAAATTCAGTGCGAATTTTTTTGAATAGAAAATTCAGTTACAAATGAATCCATTACTAAAGACTGAATTTCTCACTAGTGAAGTTATGTTTAGCACACCTAAACTAACGAAAGTCTAATTTAATATTAAGCTAGTTTAATCGAGAACTAACGATCAATTTTTACCTAACTTTGCTTTTCAACTTTACTTGACCTCCACAACAAAAACGAAAAAAGAAAAACTATTGCAAAACTAAACAACACAATTAGTTGAGTTTCTGAAGTTGTTCCAATGCTTTCAACTGTTGTGCTAATTTTTCCTCTTTGCTCTAAATAAGTTAGCAAAACTGCAGTTGCATTGTTCACGAAATGTCCCAAAATGGGAATCCAAATAGAACCGGTCCAAACTAGCGAATAACCAAGTAGAGCTCCCAAAAGCATTCGTGGTACAAAGCCATAAAATTGCAAGTGCATAGCACTAAATAAAATGGCCGAAATCCAAATTCCCAGATGCTTGTTTTTTGTCCATTCAGCAATTATTTTTTGAAGCACTCCTCTAAAAACCAATTCTTCTCCAATTGCCGGAATAATAGCAACTAAGACTAAGTTAAAAAGCAAAATTCCTATGTTGGGCATTTGTAAAAATACCTTTGTAAGTGCTTCAGCTTCTGTTTCCATTTTTTTCATCCATACTTCTAAGCCATGCAAAGAAGAAGGTAAATTTAATTGAGCATTCATTTCTCCCATCCAATTTATTGCAGGCATTGCAGCCACTAACATAATAGTTATAAACACCAGCTGTAGCGGAAAAATAGGGAGGTTTATTTGTAGGTAACCTTTTATTTGTTTAGTATACAAATAAGTAAACAACAAAGGCGGAACCACAAATAATCCGATGGATTGCATGAGCTGAATAAATTTTAATAAGGCAATGGAAGCCGGAGTAGTATGGTTCGAAAATAAATCCTGATCGTGCAGCGCATCTATTCCAAACAAAGGTTGAGCAAGTAAAAATGGAATAAATGAAAAAATAGAAACCGACAACAAAGCAATTCCCAAAAAAATAAACAACTGCGAAAGCGGATGGCGATTGCCTAAGAGTAGTGATCTATCCATAAAAATAAAAGCGTAAATTTGCAGCCCAAAATTAAGATTAATTCCTTGATACGAATCGGTAACATACAAGTCGGCGAATTTCCGCTTTTGCTTGCCCCCATGGAAGATGTAAGCGATCCGCCTTTTCGTGCGGTTTGCAAAGATCATGGTGCCGATCTCATGTATACCGAGTTTATATCCAGTGAAGGCTTAATCAGAGAAGCAGCAAAAAGTGTTAAAAAACTTGATGTTTTTGATTACGAAAGACCCATTGGAATACAAATTTTTGGAAGCGAGATTGACTCAATGCGCGAATCTGCGATTATTAGTACTCAAGCCGGACCTGATTTAATTGATATTAATTATGGTTGCCCGGTTAAAAATGTTGCCTGCAAAGGTGCCGGTGCAGCCTTGTTGCGCGATATTCCCAAAATGGTTGCAATGACTTCCGAAATTGTTAAAGCCACGCATTTGCCGGTCACCGTTAAAACGCGTTTAGGTTGGGACGAGTCAACTAAAAATGTAGGAGAGGTGGCCGAACGCTTGCAGGATATCGGAATCAAAGCACTTTCAGTACATGGCCGTACGCGTGTGCAGATGTACAAAGGTGAAGCCGATTGGTCCTTGATTCGCGAAATAAAAAATAACCCCAGAATTACGATTCCAATTTTTGGAAATGGAGATGTAGATAGTCCTGAAAAGGCAAAAAAAATGCGCGATAGTTTTGGAGTAGATGGTATTATGATTGGTCGTGCTTCCATCGGGTATCCTTGGATATTTAATGAAATAAAACACTATTTCGCAACCGGTAATCAATTGCAAAAGCCAGGTATTGCCGAACGTGTTGCTGTTTGTAAAAAGCACCTCGATTTTAGCCTCCAATGGAAAGGTCCGATATTGGGTATTGTTGAAATGCGCCGACATTATACCAATTATTTTAAAGGACTGGATCATTTTAAAGAATTTCGAATGAAGCTTGTTACCTCAAACGATATTTCTGAAATATACGCTACCCTGGATGAAATTGAGAAACAGTACAATTTTACCGAAGCAGTTGCGTAAATAGTTGGTGTGTTTACACTTGAATTAAAATCTGACTCGATTTCAGCTACATAAAATTTCTGAATAACTATAAGTTTCCTTTCGAAACACTAAAGGCTGCAATTAATTTTCAAGCAATTTAGTATAAAATTCAACCATCATTGTGGAGGTAACTTCGCTGGTATAATAAGAACGACTCAGTTTACGTGCTTCTTGTGAAACCGATTTGCACATTTCTATTGAACCTGCATAACGTATAATTTGATTTGCAAATTCTTCGGCAGTATCCGCAATTATTAAATCTTTGCCATTTGTAAAACGTATGCCCTGTGCACCTATGCTTGTTGATATAATAGTTTTTCCTAAGGCTAAACCTTCAATAATTTTAGCGCGTATTCCACTTCCCGATAAAAGTGGAACAATTAGTATGGGTTTATCTTCTTGAAACTTTAATGGATCATTTACCTCAGCAATAAACTCAAGCATATCTGATTGATAATTCAAATATTTATTCGGCATATTTCTTCCGGCTAAAATAATTTTAACCTTTGCTTTTTTCGCTTGCAATAGTGGAAATACCTTATCTAAAAACCAATCAATTGCTTCCACATTTGGCAGCCAATCCATAGCGCCTAAATGATACACTACAGGTTTATTTAAAAATTGATTTTCAAAATTGTACCCTTTTAATTTTGAATATTCATAACCCATTGCAATAATTTCAATCGGTATGGATGCAGCTAAAGATGCAAACACTGAAGCATCGTTTTTTGTTAATGCAAGTATTCCATCTACTTGTTTTACGGCATTTTGCTCATATTTTTTTAAACGCGAAGTCGCAATTTTGAGAAGTAATTGCTTAAAAGGATTTTTTACTTGGGGCAGATAACCCTCCCAAATTTGATATTCAACATTTTGTGGGCGTAAAATAATTTTAGCTTTCGAAAACTTGCGTAGTATTGGTAGGTAAATGCATAAGTATAGATGTTCGAGCTGAATAATATCAAAGCTTTCTGCTAAGAGTACGGTCGAGAGTTTATTTTCAAACTCGTCCGATTTAAAACGCTCAATAAAATACGACTCTTTTTTTAGAAGATTAAATAAAAAGCGAATTGGTTTTATGGTGGTATCAACGGTTACTGCTTCAAACCTGGTTGATTTTTTATATTCATTTGGCAGCGAATCAAGCGGAATAAAATTACGGGTTGGATTTATTGCGATTATTTTTAATTCGATTCCTTTTGTTAGTAATCCTTGGGTAGTAAAATGTATAACTTGAGCTCCACCATCCTGCGCAGGAAAAGGCATTTTATGGCAAAGTTGTAATACTTTCAAAACCTTTATCTTTTAAAATGAGATTACCGAGTTGCAAAGCTGCTGAAGCGCATCCAATAGAGTTTAAATGAACACCATCAAAGTGATCTTCATCTTTAAAACAAAATGAAAAACAAGCTAAATTATTTTCAAGGGCTAATTTTTCAATGCATGAATTGAATACATCTATTTGACTATTCATTGCAAAATTATAGGGATAGGAAACCTTTTGTTTAAACGAAGGAATTTTTAGAAGAACGATGTTGTTATTAATGGAAAGTAGTTTTAATTTTATTATAAGTTGCTTGTACGCTATCTTAAATTCGTTTAATGATACATTCATTTTTATATCATTTGTGCCTATCATAACCGTAATAATACTGGGATTTGCGGATTTGTAATTTTGCATCAATGGGTTTAATGAACGCACCAAGTCTATGGTAGTATAACCACTTACCGAATGATTAATTACATGCCAGTTTTTTTGTAATTTTTCTTCCAAGATGGAACCGCAAATTTCAGGATAGGATAGGTAGCTTCTAGCTCCGAAAGTGATACTATCTCCAAATGACAGCAAGGTTTCCCAATTCATACAATTTTATCAATTAATAAAGGCAAATATAAAATTTATTTGATCTGATCATTAACGTTAAAGATGGGGATGAAGCGCTTGCCGGTTTTTTATAGAAAATGGATTTACCCCCTGTAATTTTGATTAAAAATAAAAGGATTGTTGAAAAATATTCTCTTAAAATTTTAACTTTATTCCCTTACTTTTACAAGTGTAAAAATTAAATACTACTCGCATGAACGCATTTATGAACGAAGAACTGCCAATGGTTGCAGTAAAAAGAAAAAATATACAATCGGTAATGGATTACTGCTTAGAAAATGAAGTTGAATTTACAGTAAAGCCTAAGACCGTAGGAATTGACGAATGGAAAATTGAGGTAAATATTACCAATGTTAAAAAAGCGATTCATTTCGGTATGTTTCTTAAAGAAATAAAAAGCGAAATAGTTGGTTTGCCATACGTAAGTCCAATAGTTAAGGAAACTAAAAAGTCGGAGTCTAAAGAAATTCTGAAAGAAAGTAAAGAAAAGCCGGCAGTTGCAGCTGATGCTACCAATATTTTTGCTTTTGAACCCGAAAATACCTTGGTATAATAAATTTTTAGAAAATTGGAAGCCGTTACTCCTTATGGGTAACGGCTTTTTTATTCAACTAATTCACTCAACTCTAGCCAACGCATCGATTTTTCATCCAGCAAATTGCTAACTTC
This sequence comes from Bacteroidetes bacterium UBA4408, assembly GCA_002389785.1. Taxonomy (GTDB): domain Bacteria; phylum Bacteroidota; class Bacteroidia; order UBA4408; family UBA4408; genus UBA4408. The sequence goes on along the minus strand of DGQS01000092.1, from coordinate 4,613 downwards.
TGCAAATCGCTCTGCAGCTTGTTGTAGTTCCAGATGATTTCCTGAAGCAATATTCATTTTTTCAGTAAGTTGTTCTTTCTCTTTTTCTAAAACAGGAATTTCCTTTTCGAGTTGTTCCAGTTCATATTTTTCTTTAAACGATAGTTTGTTCTTTTTTTCACCGGAAGCCAAGTTCAACGTCGCTTCGCTGTTTTCGATAGAAACTGATTTATTTTTAAGTTTTGAATTTTCCTTTTCTATTCTTTCAATTTCTTCTTGCTTATCGCGATACTCTGCATAATTTCCGGTGAAACCCGATATAATTCCATCACCCTCAAATACGAATAAGCTATCCACCAACTTGTCCATAAAATAGCGGTCGTGCGAAACAATTAGCAAACAGCCTTTGAAGTTTAATAAAAAATCTTCCAGAGTATTCAAAGTCAATAAATCCAAATCATTCGTAGGCTCATCCAGAATCAAAAAATTAGGATTCTTCATCAACACCGTTAACAAATAAAGCCTGCGCTTTTCACCTCCACTAAGCTTACTTACATAGGTATATTGCGAGTCGGGAGGAAACTGAAAAAGTTGCAAGAACTGCGAAGCAGTAATTTTACTACCGTCGCCCATGGGAATAACATCGGCAATTTCTTTTACAACTTCAATCACCCGCTTATCCTCATTCAATATCATTCCTTGTTGCGAATAGTAGCCAAAAACCACTGTTTCTCCCACGTTTATTTTACCCGAGTCGGCTTGCTCAATACCCATGAGCATATTTAGAAATGTAGATTTTCCAACCCCGTTTTTGCCAACAATGCCTATACGTTCACCGGTTTTAAAAGTATAGTCAAATCCTTTTACCACCTTTAAATCGCCAAAATTTTTATACAATTTTTTAAGCTCAATTACCTTGCCTCCAATGCGGTTCATTTTTACATTTAGCTGTAAAGCCTGTTGTTTTGCCTTTCCGGCAGCCTTGTCTTTTAAATCATAAAATGCATCAATTCGAGCTTTCGACTTGGTACCCCTGGCCTTGGGCATTCTGCGCATCCATTCAATTTCGGTGCGCATCAAGTTGCGTGCTTTATCGGTTTCGCGTCCTTCGTTAAATTCGCGTTCGGCTTTCTTTTCTAAAAAATAGGAGTAATTCCCTTTGTATCGATACAACTGATGATTATCCAATTCAATAATTTCATCACATACATTGTCTAAAAAATATCGATCATGCGTTACCATAAGCAAGGCCATATCCTGTCGTGCTAGATAGTTCTCAAGCCATTCAACCATTGCTAAATCAAGATGGTTGGTGGGTTCATCCATGATTAGCAAATCGGGTGCTTCAATCAATACACGACTCAAAGCAACGCGCTTACGCTGTCCGCCGGAAGTTTCTGAGATGGCCTGGTGTAAGTTGGTAACTTTTAGTTCAAATAATATCTGTTTCACTTTTACATCATAATCCCAAGCTGCTGCATCATCCATTTGAGCTGAAATTTGTTGCAACTTCTCTAAATTTTCGGTACTTGGATCAAGATTTACTTCTTCCAAACAAAACTCATATTCCTTAATTATTTTAAGTATTGGGTTGTCTGCACGAAAAATATTTTCAATTACATTGCTCTGTTCATCAAACTGCGGATCCTGATCGAGGTAAGCAATTGAAATTCCGTTTCGGCTCACAATGTTGCCGCTGTCGGGGATGTCTTTACCACAAATAATTTTAAGTAAGGTACTTTTTCCTGAACCATTTTTCGCAATTAAAGCAAGCTTCTGTCCTTGTTCAATTCCAAAACTAATATTCTTAAAAAGCGTTTTTTCACCATAAGTTTTGGTGAGATTTTCAATCGATAAATAATTCATGCGGCAAAGGTAAGAGAAAAGGATGAGTTAACTTTTGAGACTTCTCAATGATCTGCATACTTCTTTTCACCGGCTTTAATTTCAATTTCTAATTTATTTTGGTCAGGAGGTAGGGGGCAAGTGGCAAAATCAGTAAAAGCACAAGGTGGATTATAGGCTTTGTTAAAATCGAGCTCTACCAAATTTCCGTTCGTTGGAACTTTAGCGTACAAAAATCTTCCACCGCCATAAGTACTGATACCTGATGTTGCATCTGCAAAAACAATAAATAAATCATCACCTTCAAGGGTTGCATCTAATTTTAATTTTTTTCCCTGCAATTCAAAAAACAAGGTTCCACCAAATTCAGTTTCGGTTGTTAAGCCAATAACATCATGAATGGGGATGGTTTTAGCTACTTCCGGTTTTTCAAATACGGCCATTACCTTGTAACTACTATCTACAATAAATCTATCGATGTGGCTAAAGTTTTTACGTGCATCACTTTCTAAATCACGCAAGCGAACTCCATATTTTGGGCCCCTTTTGATAATAAACCAACGCAAATTTTGATGTTGCAACACCATCGATTGTTCTTCAATTTTATCGGAGTAAATTACACCTGAAGTAAAATCTTGCTCGTTCAAACTTACTTTAGTACCAGGCTGAGTAGTAAAGCTTACCTCTCCATTTTTCAATGTAAAGGTACCAATTTTCGCTGCTGCTTTCCCTTTAGGAAAAACTACCTGATTGTTTTTTGAGCTTCCAACCGTGTTTTCTCCTTCCTTTAACCAAAAAAGGCCGGCAACGGTTAACCATCCATTTTCACCTTTTAAATTCGTTATACGTTTGCTGTGCCATTGTTCAATTTTTGTAAAATAATCAATTGTAGCAGGTTGTGCCATAGTTGTAGATACAAATACCAGGGTGAAGAGGAAGGTTAGCGTGTTGCTTTTTTGCATGTCCAAAAGTATTGAAAAATCTGTTGATTACTTTTTTTTAGAGATAAAAATGAAGCAGGTATTTTCAGTTATTTTGTTTATTAATTGAGCTTAATTCAATAATTCAACCCGTTGAATAAAGTCTTAAACAATACTACACGAACTATCAAAAATCAATAATATGAGTGCATTTGAAATTGTTGGAGGACAAAAATTAAAAGGAGAAATTATCCCACAAGGAGCTAAAAACGAAGCATTGCAGATATTATGTGCTGTTTTATTAACTCCCGAACTCGTTACAATCAGTAATATTCCGGATATTGTGGACGTAAATAAGTTGATATCCTTATTAGCTGATTTAGGTGTGAAAGTTGAAAAAATTTCGGCCGACACTTATACTTTTCAAGCCGATAACGTAAACATCGACTACTTGAATTCGCCCGAATTCAAGAAAAAAGGTGGAGGTTTAAGAGGCTCTATCATGATTATAGGACCTTTGCTTTCGCGTTTCGGAAAGGGCTATATTCCTAAACCCGGAGGTGATAAAATTGGCCGTCGAAGATTGGATACCCATTTTATTGGATTCCAAAAGCTGGGCGCTAAATTCGAGTACGATTCAAATGAAAGCTTTTACAAAGTAGAAGCCTCCGATTTAAAAGGTTGCTACATGTTGCTCGACGAGGCATCTGTTACCGGAACTGCCAATATTATTATGGCTGCAGTTATGGCTAAAGGCGTTACCACCATTTACAATGCTGCTTGTGAGCCCTATATTCAACAATTGTGTAAAATGCTCAACCGCATGGGAGCAAAAATTTCAGGGGTTGGCTCAAATTTGCTTACAATTGAAGGGGTTAATTATTTAAAGGGAACGAACCATAGAATGCTTCCCGATATGATTGAAATAGGCAGTTTTATTGGACTGGCGGCAATGACACAATCAGAAATTACCATTAAAAATGTGGCTTATGACGAATTGGGTGTTATTCCTGATACCTTCCGAAAGCTTGGAATCCAACTTGAGTTGAGAGGCGATGATATTTATATTCCATCACAGGATCATTATGAAATCGATACCTTTATTGATGGTTCTATTTTAACAATTGCCGATGCAATATGGCCGGGACTTACCCCCGATTTATTAAGCATTGTTTTAGTGGTTGCTACACAAGCCAGAGGTAGCATTTTGGTACATCAAAAAATGTTTGAAAGTCGCCTCTTTTTCGTCGATAAATTAATTGATATGGGAGCACAAATTATTTTGTGCGATCCTCACCGAGCAACTGTAATTGGACTCGATCGTAAGTATAAATTAAGGGGTATTTCAATGGCTTCACCTGATATTCGCGCCGGAGTATCCTTGTTGATTGCCGCCTTATCGGCCGAAGGAAAGAGCATCATTCACAACATTGAACAAATTGATAGAGGCTACCAGAACATTGATACCCGATTAATACAATTGGGAGCAAATATTAAACGCGTTAATTTTTCAAAATAATTCAACTCCTTCAGTTTATTCGTAGTTTCTTTTGTACTTTTGATGCCTGTTATAATTACTTTTTAACCGAATTAACATGAAAAAAATACAATTAGGAATTGCTGTTGTGGCTCTACTGTTTATTGGTATTGGCATATCTGCTATTGGCAAAGGAGGCAGTCCTCAAACAGGTTTAAACATCGGAAATAAAGCTCCCGAACTTAAATTCAATAGCCCTGACGGAAAAGAATATGCGCTCTCAAAAGTAAATAAAGGTAAAATAGTATTGATCGATTTTTGGGCTTCTTGGTGCGGACCGTGTCGCATGGAAAATCCCAATGTTGTAAAAACTTACAATACATACAAAAATT
>DGQS01000119.1 GCA_002389785.1 Bacteroidetes bacterium UBA4408 | reverse complement strand
AAACACATTAAACAACAAGGTCTTTTGTTTCAAAATTTCTTTTCCAAATGGAAAGGCACCAACGATCAACTGGATGATATTTGCTTGCTTGGATTTGAAGTAATTGATGTAAAATAAGTTTACACTTCTAAATTAAACTAACAATTGCTTGTTAAGTAATTACTGCCAATTCTCGAATGCACTTGGTTGTTACCCTTATTTTTGTAGGAGAAACTAAGGAAATTGAAAATTGCAGTAAATACCAGACTCTTCCTAAAAAATAAAATGGAAGGAATGGGTTGGTTTGGTTATGAATCGCTTAAGCGAATAGTAACCAATCATCCTGAACATGAATTTATATTCATTTTTGACCGTCCTTACCATTCGGATTTTGTTTTTGCTCCAAACATTACTCCGGTAGTATTATTCCCTCCTACTCGACATCCCTTATTGTGGATATGTTGGTTTGAAATTAGTGTGACCAGGTTACTGAAGAAACATCAACCTGATTTGTTTTTATCGCCGGATGGAATGATTCCGTTAGGAACAAAGACTAAATGCCTGGCTGTAATACACGACTTAAATTTTATTTATTACAAAAAGGATATGCCCTTGCTGGTGGAGAAATATTACAATTATTTTTTTCCGCGTTTTGCAAAAAAAGCAGTTCGTATTGCTACCGTCTCAGAATACTCAAAGCAAGATATAACTAAAAATTATTCCATCCCCTCTAACAAAATAGATGTTGTGTTTAATGGATCTAACCTGTTGTATCAGCCTGTAAGCGAAAGCACAAAATCTTCAGTTAAAAATGAGTTAACAAATGGCCATCCGTATTTTCTTTTTGTAGGTGCCATGCATCCACGCAAAAATTTAGTTAATCTATTTAAAGCCTTCGATTTGTTTAAAAGCAAGAACTCGGGAGCAACTAAATTGGTAATAGTAGGGAACAAAATGTACTGGCGAAAGGATTTAGAGGAAGCATATTCGGCTATGAAATTTAAAGACGAAGTTATTTTTACCGGAAGATTGAGCCCCGAAAAATTGAAAGATGTATTGGGTGCAGCATTAGCTTTGGTGTATGTTCCCTATTTTGAAGGATTTGGAATTCCCTTGATTGAAGCCATGAACTGCGGTGTTCCTGTTATTACTTCAAATTTAACTTCCATGCCTGAAATTGCCGCTGATGCTGCATTATTGGTTGATCCTTTTTCAATCGATCAAATAAGCGAAGCGATGCTGCAACTGAACAATAATCCTTCTCAAAGAGAAGCTTTGATTGCAAAGGGTAATGTACGCAAAATGGACTTTAGTTGGGATAAAACAGCAGCTAAGCTTTGGAATTCTATTGAATTAGCCTTGCGCGACTAGAATGTTAGAAAAGTACTTTTCAAAAAACGGAGTAGAAGCCGGTTGCGATGAAGCCGGAAGAGGATGCTTAGCAGGCCCTGTAGTTGCTGCTGCAGTTGTACTTCCTAAGAAAATTTCTGTTGAATTGAAAGCGTTGAATGATTCAAAAAAATTGAGTGAAAAAGACCGGGAAGCTTTTCGTCCGCTTATTGAAAAAAACGCCTTGGCCTATGCAGTTGGGATAGTTTCAGCAAAAGAAATTGATTCAATAAATATTTTAAATGCCTCGTTTTTAGCGATGCACAGAGCGATTGATCAATTACAAATTCAGCCCGAATTATTGTTGATTGATGGCAATCGATTTAAACCATATAAAAAAATAGCACATAAATGCATCGTGAAAGGCGATGGTAAATACCTCTCAATTGCAGCAGCATCCATACTTGCTAAAACTTACCGCGACGAATTTATGAAAGACTTGCATGAAAAATTTCCGGTTTACAATTGGAAAAAAAACAAAGCTTATCCAACCTTATTTCATCGCACCATGATTCAGCAACATGGCATTTGTGAGCAACATCGATTGAGTTTTAGCCTAATTGATCCGCAATTAAAATTGATTTAATTTACACCAACTCATGTTAAAAAAAATACTGATAACTCTATTAATTGTACCTGTGGTAGGAGCAGCTATTTATGGTTATTTTCATTTTAAACAAATAAAAACACCACTTAGCCCGGTTATACAGGCAATACCGGTAAATACAGCACTCATTGTTAAGTGTAATACACCCAAGGCTACCTTGCAACAGTTTTCGATGAATAATGCTGTTTGGAAAACATTAATGGCCTATCCTTTTTTTGGTGAAATGCACGAAGACATACGCTTTTTGGATGGATTGTTTGAAAATGGAAGTGATGCTCTGAATTACTTGCAGGATAAACCTTTATTTATTTCTATTCATCCAGATGCCAGTCATCATTACGATGTGCTTTATTTGATTAATCTTCCGAATACCATTTCTAAAAAACAAGTGAACGACTTTATTAAAAATGCCACATCTCAAAATGCACTTGCAACAATGCGAATTTATGATGGTGTAGCACTAAACGAATTGAAAAAAACAGATGGAAATTCGTTCTATTATTATTTCAACAAAGGAATATTTGCCTGCACTTTTTCGAGTTACTTAATTGAAGAGTCTATTCGACAATTGAATTCAGGAACACCAATTTCAGCTGATCCTTCTTTTGATAAGATTTGGAATTCGGCAGGTAAAAAAGTGGAAGCCACACTATTTATCAATTATGCAAATTTTACCCAAACCTTAAGTGGCGCTGTGGCAAAGAAAGAAGCAGATTTTTTACCTGTATTATCAGTATTTGCAAACTGGTCAAGTTTAGATATCAAACCCAAAGGCAATGCTTATCTCTTAACCGGATTTTCCTATTCAAATGATTCGAGTTCAAATTATTTGAATTTGTATAAAAACCAGGAAGCTCAAGAAATTGAATTGATTGAACATATTCCGTCTTCAGCAGCTTACGTGCATTGGACAGGATTAAGCGATGTGAATTCGTTTTTTAAAAACTATGAAAATTATATCAATAATTCTTCGGCAAATTATGTGCGTCAAACAGCCGCAACTAACTTCTATAAAAAATTTGGAATAAATGCAGCTAATTTTTTTAAACAATGGATGGGCAATCAGTTTGCTTATGTAATTACAGAGTCGAATACCGATAATTATCTGCAAAATTGCTATGCGATAATTCAAACCAATGGAAAAAAAAATGCAGCTGAATTGATAGATGAATTCAAAAAACAAACGAATAAAAAAACGCTCAATACGGATACGCTGAATGAAACGTTTAGAGGATACACCATTTCACATTTAGCTGCCTCTAACCTACTTCCACTTGTCTTTGGTGATGCATTTGCAAAACTTAACGATACATATTATGTCATCACCAAAGAAGCTGTCATATTTGGCAATTCACGCTCTTCACTCAAAAAATGGATGAATGCAATTACGGCTAAGCATACCTTAGGTGAAGATGAAAAATACCAAAAATTTGCCGACAATATTTCATCTCAAGCAACGCTATACGTATACTCTGCATTGGCGCGAAGCCCTAAATTAATATCAAGCATTTTTAATCCGGATGTTTTAAATTGGGATGAAACCAAAACAGCCAGTTTACGCAATTTTCAAGGCCTAGCCATGCAATTGAGCTCAGATAAAAATTTATTTTACAGCAATGCCTATATTTCATATCAACCGGGTTATACGGCTGCACAGGAATGGTTAGCTGAAACGGTATTGGATAGCACTTTACACCAAACACCTTCTTTTTTAACAGATCCCGAAGACAGTAGCCGGTATCTTTTTGTACAAGATGATGCCTTGAAAATTTATTTAATTGACAAGGATGGTAAGGTGAAATGGAAAAAAGAAATGGCCGAAAAGATTCATGGAAAAGCACATGCCCTGCGTTCGCAAAAAGGTAAAGAGTTACAAATACTATTTTCAACATCAACAAAAATTTATTTGTTGGATGAAGCCGGAAACAATGTTGGAAAATTTCCGGTAAGTTTAAGTTTTAAAGCTAGTAATGCTGTGTCTTTGGTTGATTATGATGCTACCGGTGAGTATCGCTTTTTAATAGCTGAAAGTAATAAGCGCGTTTACAATTATACACACAAAGGTGATCCTGTAAACGGTTGGGAAGCTGTACCGATGAATGATGTCATTACTGCTCCAATTCGTAATTTCAGAGCAAAAGGATTAGATTATTTAGTATTATTAGATCAAAGTGGAAACGTTAATTTACTCGACCGTAAAGGAAAATCAATTGTTAAATTCAAACAGAAATTTAATTCGCTTTATGCCAATAACTATCAGCTTTTAGTTGAAAGCACCTTAAACGGTAGTTCTATATATGCGCTCGATTCTTCCGGAAATAGCACGCGTTTGTATTTTTCGGGAAAAATAGAAAAATCAGTACTTCCTGTAAAAGGAAATTACTACAATTCAATTCAAACTTCGGGAGGAATTAAAAATTTGTTGCTATCTAAAACCAAAGCAAGTATCTATGATGCGAGCATGGAAATGCTTCATGAATTTAAAATTCCAATGCAGGCAAACTATAACCCGGTATTTTGTTACAATTCTAATAAAGGCTTTGATTTTATAATGGCCTCTTTTGATAAAGGACTGTCAATTTTGAATTCTGAAGGAACTGAAATTAGTAGCTATTCATGTGAAATAAGCTGCGAACCTGTTGTCGGCCAATTGTATTCCGATCAAAGTTGGTATGTTGCGGTTGGTGTTGGTAATAAGCTGCGTATCTATCCGGCATATTAAATTATTTAACTTAAGCTCTGCTGCTCTATTGATTCTTAATCTTACTTAACCAGGGAAAAAGAATAAAGACTTATGCGAACCTTCTTAACCTTAAATTTATTAAAAGGGAATGGATACTTACTTTCAGTACATATCATTTGGAAGGAAAACTTGCTAAAGCTTAGGTAAATTATTTTTTAGTTTGACTTTTACCTCAACAACATCAGAAAGCAGTTATAATTCATCCGAATTATCTATTTATCCTAAAATTCGATTCTAAAAAATAAATTTTTAACTTGTATCCTATATTGAATACAGTTTATACTCAAAAGTTTTTCAACAACTAAACAAATCTAGAAACAGAACAAAATTATTTTTTAACTTGCATTTAATTTTAGTTAGGACACTGTAATCCTAACTAACTTCATTTTGAAATTTTGCTTTTTAATCAAATTTAACTCTTGCTGCTAGTTTATTTATACAATTCATAACATGAAAATTAATCCTCCCTCCATTCGGTTGTTATCGTTTCGCTTTTTACTTTTTATCGGCGGAATCGCATCCTGCCTTACCTCTTGTGTAAAAGAAGAGTATGACATGGACAACATTGAAGCAGGCACTTGGACTCCAAACCTTGCTATTCCCTTAGTATATACTGATTTTTCAATTAACGATATAGTATTACGTACCGATAAAAACGGCAACATCACTACCGCTGCTGATAATTTTTGCACCTTGGTGTATACCGGAACCTTGTTTTCAATTAATGCTACTGATTTTGTTGTGTTACCTAACCAAACAAAGGCTACAAGTTTTGCCATTACTGCGTTAGAAGAAAATGCATACAATTTATTACCGGTAGGTAGCAGTGCTACTTTTAACCGTTCACAAAACATAATTTTTCAACCCGGAAGCACCAATGCATTGTTTGATTCAATACTTTTTTCAGGTGGCGAAATTGTATTTAGTATTAATAAAACATTTACAGCCGGAGCTACCTTAGAAATAAATATTCCAGGTGCAAAGAAAAATGGTTTATCGTTTTTTGACACCTTTGGTTTAAATACAGGAACTACTACTCGCACGTTAAATTTAAGTGGATATAAGTTTGATCTTACTGCAAATGGAAGTGGACATAATCAATTCTTAATCAATTACAATATTACGGTTACGAAGGAGCCCGGAAAAACGGTTAATGCCGGCACAGTAGTGAGCGTTACAGAGGATATCAAAAATCAACAATTTCAAACTGTTTTTGGAAATGTGGGCATGCAAAGTAATTTGACACCGAATTCAGATACTGTGGCAATAAGTATCTTCAGACACAACAACACTCCCATCGGAATTGGTACTTTTCATTTTGCCGACCCGGTTTTGAAAATGTATTTGGTAAATTCATTTGGTTTACCCGTAAGTATTAATTCCATTGATTTAAAATGGTACAATCCGGGTTTTGGTGTTGGAAATATTGCCAATCCTACGTTTAGTCCTATTTTGGTAAATGCCCCAACTGTTGTTGGTGATGCAAGAGTGAGCGATACATTAAAACTGGATAATAGCAATAGTGATTTAAATGCGGCAATGGACAATCATCCGAAGTACATAATTTACAATGTGAATTCTTTAACTAATCCTCCCAATATGCCACCGCAGAACAACTTCGTTGATGCTGGAAGCAAGTTAAAAGCCAATGTTGAAGTAATACTACCGATGTATGGTAACGCGAAAGATTTTACTTTTGATGATACGGTTAAATTTAAATTTCAGAAAGTAGATAATGTTGAAAACATACTCTTTAAAGCGCTTGCTGTAAATGATTTCCCGATGGGAATAAAGTTGCAAATTTATTTCACCGATTCAACGTATCAGATATTTGATTCGTTATTTACCAACTCAAATGTGTTGCCATCGGCTACGGTGCAGTTTTTACCTTCCGGATTACAAACTTCAACACCAAGTGAAAAAGGAACAGACGTTTATTTTGATAGAAACCGTGCGCTGTCATTAAAAAATGCCCGTTATATTATTGTTCGCGCTATATCCGCTACATTTAACGAAGGAACAAAAAATGTAAAAATATACAGCGACCGACGATTAAAAGTGAAGCTTGGAGCAAGGGCTCAAATGAATATCCCCATTAAATAATTGCAAAACGATATTCAGATGAAAACTTCTCAACCTACCTGTAACTTATTTATGAACGCAAAATTCAACTTAGTCTTTGCTCTTTATTTGCTAATGGCTATTAATGTATCGGCGCAACAAAACCTTACGCTCTATAATTTAAAAGCCATTCCCCAATCCAATTACATCAATCCGGGAATTCTTCCTGAAAGTCGTGTAAATATTGGATTGCCAATTATATCATCGCTCTACTTAAATAAAAGCAATAGTGGTTTTAAACTGAATGACTTGATTCAAAAAGGAAGCAATGGATCGACTCAAATTGACTTTGCAAACATGATTGGTAAATTATCCGACAACAATTATTTTGCTCTTGCTTTACAAACCGATTTATTGAGCGCTAATTTTAAGGTTAAAGAAAATTACTTTAGTTTAAATTCGAGTTATAAAGTAAACTGGCGGGTGCGCTATCCCAAAGATTTACTCAATTTTATTTGGCAAGGAAACGGAGCATCACTGGGCGAGGAATTACATTTCAACTTAGGATTAGATGCCACTACCTACTTGGAATATGGTCTTGGTTATAGCCGTGAAATTGGTGACAAACTTTCCTTGGGAATTCGTGTAAAATACCTCAGCGGCATTGCCAATATCTCTACCAACAAAAGCGACATTACGCTAACTACTAATCCGCAAACTTATGATATAACAGCTACTTCCGACATAGAATTTAATACCTCGGGGATAGTTGATAATCCCTTTGATGGATTAGGATTAAACGATGTTATTACCAAACTTCACAACAGAGGTTACGGTATTGATTTAGGGGGTAATTACAAGGTAAATGATCGGATAACTGTAAATGCCAGTGTACTTGATTTAGGCTCAATAAAGTGGAATTTCGCACCCACCAATTATGTAAGCGGAAATCCAAATGCCACGTTTACCTATCAAGGAATTGATTTAAATACATTTGTGAACGATAGCACCTCCATTGATAAAGCGGTTGAATTAGTGTTTGATTCACTTAATGCAACCTTTGCTTTG
>DGQS01000055.1 GCA_002389785.1 Bacteroidetes bacterium UBA4408 | reverse complement strand
ACTCTTTCAAAAACCGAATCCAATCCATTGGTTTTCAGTACTTCGTCACGGGTTACAAGCAAATGGGCGGGACTTTCGAATCCAAGGTTGGCAAGTAGTTTCCGCTGCAGCGTTTTGTTAATTCCAAAAGAAGAAGGAAAAATTCCCGAGCCGGAATAGGGAATTCCAAGCCATTCCAGAATTCCCTGAATGTTTCCGTCTTCACCAAAAGGACCATGCAAGCATAAGAAAGCAAAATCAAAATGCTTTTTAAAATCTTCGGCAGCTAGCTGGGTACCTAATGTTTGAGTAAGATTTTGTTGTTCAGAAGCAGATAAATTTCCAAGACTTTCGGCATATATCTGATAATCGCCGCTTTTAGCAGGGATGCTGTTGGCAGGAGGATAAAAATCGCGAATACTTCCTTTGTAAACATACTCCCAGTTGAGTAAGATAAAATTCCCGAAACTATCTACAAAAACAGGCACAGCTTCAAAGAGCGCCTTGTTTAAATTATCGTAAACGGTACGACCGCCGGCAAAAGATATTTCTCGCTCTTTGCTATAACCGCCAAATAGAATCCCAATACGTATTTTCATAAATTAAAAAAAACGTGTAAAGATAATTAATGTGAGGGGATTCGCAATTGAGAAATTGGGAAAGTTATGACCTGATTTTGAACTTTTGAAAGGAAATCTAGTTTGTAGTTTAAGATGTTAATTAGTCAAAACTACCGCAATTTTTTTTTCTTATTTTTGCGGTTCTTAATTTTGGTAATATGAAAGTATATCTAGATAATGCAGCCACAACAGCGATGGATCCTGAGGTAATTGAAGCCATGTTACCGGTAATGCAACACCAGTTTGGAAATCCCTCTTCGGTCCATTCTTTTGGTCGTACTACCCGAGCTGCTATTGAAAATGCCCGCAAATCAATTGCTAAACTATTAAATACTTCTCCGGCTGAATTATTTTTTACTTCCGGCGGTACCGAAGCCGACAACATGGCTATTTTAGGAGCTGTAAATGATCTTGGAATTACCCATGCGATTACTTCAAAAATTGAACATCATGCAGTTTTACATACACTTGAATCGCTTGAAAAACAAGGAAAAATAAAATTGAGTTTTGTAAACTTAACTGCCAAAGGAGAAGTAGATTTAGTACATCTGGAAGAACTTCTTAAAAATAATCCCCGCAGTTTGGTATCGTTAATGGAAGCCAACAACGAATTAGGAAATTTACTTCCAATTCAAAAAGTGGGAGAAATTTGTGAAAAATACGATGCGGTTTTTCATTCTGATACTGTTCAAACAATGGGGCATTATGTGCATGATTTACAAAAAATAAATGTGCATTTTGTAACCTGTGCTGCGCACAAATTTCACGGCCCTAAAGGAATCGGATTTTTGTATGTAAATTCAAAAATCAAAATAAATCCCATGATTCATGGCGGTTCTCAAGAGCGCAATATGCGAGGCGGTACTGAAAATGTACATGGAATTATTGGACTGGCCAAAGCACTCGAAATCGCTTACCGCGATATGGAAGCGCATCAAAAACATATACAAGGAATTAAATCCTACATGATTGAAAAATTGAAAAGTGAAATTCCGGGAATTAGTTTTAATGGAACTGCCACCGAAAATTCCTTGTATACAGTGTTAAATGTACACTTCCCTCCTACTGATACAGCCGAAATGTTGTTGTTTAATTTGGATATTTTAGGAATTGCCGTTTCGGGTGGAAGTGCCTGTACCTCGGGCAGCAACCAAGGTTCGCACGTGTTACGTGGAATTGGTGTGGATCAAAGTCGCCCTTCCATTCGCTTTTCATTTTGTAAAAACACAACCAAAGAAGAAATTGATTTTACTGTTTCAAAATTGAAAGAAATGTTTTTAGTAAAAGCCTAAAAACAAAACCAACTTATCCTGTAATGAAAAAGAAAATAGATATTCCCGAAATTGATCCTCAAAAACTATTTGACGAAGAAAATTATAAAACCATTGTTATAGCTAAAGCCGATGATGATTCAGATGCTAAAGCCAGCGGGGATAAAATTAGTACACTCATTGAACTGATCTCAAAAAAGGAAACCAAAGAATTCAAGCACGATACCTTAAAAATATTGAAAGAGGAACAAGGACTACCCTTGTTGTTAAAAGCCATCAATAAAAGCAAGAATCCACAAGTAAAGCAGGCGCTGGTTGCTGCTTGTTGGGAAGCCAATCTGGATTGTACGCCGCACCTTAATTATTTTGTAGACCTGGCCATAAACAACGACTTCCTTGTTACACTTGAAGCAACTACTGTAATACAGGAAATGTTGGGTCCTTTTGATGCTGACGAATTAAGTCAAGCAATTACAAAAGTGAAAGAGGGTATTAAAACATTTTGCAAAGAAGACAAAGGTGCTTTATTAGAACAACTATTGAATATTCTGCAAACCTTTGCAGGCAATTAATTGACTTGTGTTAAAATTGAGCTCTCAAGAAATATAGCGAGAGTAAAAACAAAAAGGACAAGAACAACGAATAGCTCACAATTTTTATCACTTGAATTGCGTCTTTTCTTTTCCAATCTGCATTCGTAATTTTTTCACGGCGTTGGTTTATCTCCTTAAAGTTATACAGATGAAACCATCCATACGCTACACAAAATCGCTGTCGAATTTGTAGAATTAATATTGAGGTGTAAACGGCTATTACTGCAATAAAAATAAAGAGTAAAAAATTAAAGGGTAATAAAAACAGTAAGAGCGAACTGCTAAGAAGTAAGAGCAAACCGAGTTTTAACTTTTTAGCCCTTCTTAAAATTTCCTCTTTTCCAATATTGCAAACTCCTGGAATGTATTCGCTTTGCTGCACTTAGTTAGTGGTTTAAATATCGTTCGCGAATTACTTTTAAATGATGAATTTCGTGACCGGCCATAATAAACAAAATTGCTCGAACTGATATCGCCTGTTTATTCGCAAGGCCCATCTCAGAAAAAGCATCGGGAGTAAAGCTCTTAAAAAGTGATAGGTGAGATTCACGTACGATGCTAAATTCGTGCGCCAGATCATAAAAGCTGCGTGAATCAAAGTTAGCAGCCGCCACGTAAGCATTTTCATCGAAACCCGGAAAACTGTTTTTATCCTTGCGTGCAATACACAGCGCACGGTAACCGAAAATTCGTTCTGTATCTATCAAATGGCCGACAATTTCCTTAATGCTCCATTTACCTTCCGCATAACGGTATGTTTCTCGTTCTTCCGGAATTTCTGATAAAAAAGCCTGCATGGCTATAATTTGATCTTCGAGCGCCTTAATAGGATTGTCGACTTTTACCAAATCGATGTAATTTTTGTAGTATGGGGCATACTCCGAAGGTTCAGGTCTTTTCATTCGCTTGGGTTTAGAGTATTAAGCAGTTAATTTTTTTAATTCCAAACTTACAAAATCCGCCAGTTCGCGCACATAACTTTCTGAAAAATCAAATTTAATTCCTGCTGCTGCATATATTTCACCAATTGATTGGGTGTAGCCCAATTTTAACGCAGCGGTATATTGCTTCACAGCTTTTTCAGGAGATTTTTTGTAATTGCGCCAAATTGCAACAGCACCCAATTGCGCCATGCCGTATTCGATGTAATAAAAGGGCACTTCAAAAATATGCAATTGTTTTAACCACATGTTGTTTTTAACCGATTCAAGTCCAGTCCAGTCAATTATTTTGCTGCCAAACTCATCGAGTATTTTATTCCATGCTTCGGTTCTATGAGCTGGGGTATGGTTATGATTTTCGTATATCCAATGTTGAAATTTATCGATTGTAGCAACCCAAACTAAGGTGGATAAAACTTGCTCTAATTGTTCAATCCTTGCCTTTCTTAACTCGGCCGGTTGGTCAAAGAAAATATCCCAATGTTCCATGCTTAACAATTCCATACTCATGGATGCTAATTCGGCTACCTCTGAAGGAGTACTTTTAAAATCGGTTAGTTCAAGGTTGTGCGTTAAAAAATTATGTATGGCATGACCACCTTCGTGCAGCATCGTAACCATATCGCGGTGTGTTCCAACGGAATTCATGAAAATAAACGGAACACCAATTTCATAAAGTGGATAATTGTATCCTCCCGGAGCTTTCCCTTTTCGTGAATCTAAATCCAAGTACTTCAACTGATGCATTGCTTTTATACATTCTCCAAAATAAGGATCCAATTGGGTAAAGCAGTGTATGGTTTTATCAATTAAATCGGTAGCATCTTTATAGGGCTTCAAAGGCGGCATTCCATCGGTATTTACATCCATATCCCATGGACGAAGAAGATCCAAACCAAGATCGAATTTTCGCTTTGCATCTATGCTTTCTTCAATTGGCAAGATGGAAGTACGAATTGATTCATGAAAATTAAAACAGTCGTTTGCCGTATAGTCAAAACGTCCCATAGCGTCAAACATGTAATCTCTAAAATTGGCATATCCTGCATTTAGCGCTACCTGATGGCGCAATTTCAACAATACATCAAACAAAGCATTCAGCGCTTCTGCATCTTTTGCTCTTCGTTCAACAATCAGTTTATACGCAGCCTCACGTTGTGAACGATCTTGCGATTTAAGCAACAAAGATGCTTGTTGCATGGTAATTTCGTTGCCTTCCCAAACAATGGTCATTGCTCCGGTAATGGCTGCATACTTTTGTTGTTCGTTTTGAATCTGGCTGAAAAGAGGAATATTTTCTTCTCTAAAAAGTTCCAAACTCTTTTTAACTGCCCGTAAATAAATGCGGTATTTGTCCGGATTTAATTGATTTAGAAATTCTGATTCAATCAACTTTTTATTCAATTGATTTGAATAAGGAGCAATTTTAGGTTCTATTTCAGTAACAAAAAACTGATAACTTTCAAGCAGGGTTTTATCTTCGGTGTTGCAGGTCATTTTTATGTACCTCCAACCCAGGTCTTCGCTCACAAAGGCTTCTAGTTCACTTCGGTTATGCATCCATGTTTCGAGCGCTGCCGCCGAAGTAATTTTACGTTCGAGTAATTCCTTAAAGTAAGGCTCAATATCTTCCCACTGCCGAAGCTCACAATTTTGAACCAAAAATTCGCGTTTGTGCTTTGCGGGTAAGGCACCGGATGTAATCATCATGAGCGGAATAATTGAGGGAATTATGCTCCCGTTTTACGGATAGTAGAAGTAGATTTAGCTTTTGAACCGCTACTTTTTATCGAAGCACCGGGAGTCACATTTTTTGCACCGGGAAGTGCGGTTTTTTCTTTTGCCTTTAAAGCTTTTAAGGCTTTCTCTTCAGCACTTTCCTCTGTACCTTTTTCCTCTTCCTTTACTTTTAGCAAATCGTTTTTTTGTAGTAAGTTGTACCAACTGATGACCTTTTTAATATCCGAATCATGAACTCGGTCTTTATCGAATTCGGGGACTACCGTTTCAAAATATTTTTTCAACTCTTTACTATC
>DGQS01000087.1 GCA_002389785.1 Bacteroidetes bacterium UBA4408 | reverse complement strand
TTATTGGTAATATCGGGAACAGCATCAATTGGGAGTTGAGTAAATTGATAGCTTCCATACCCGATAAGCGCTAGAATAAATAGGCCTACTATTAATTTGTTCTTTATTGAAAACGTAATTATTTTATTAATCATTTGAGTTGATTTAACTGATACAAAATGAATATCTATCCGGTAATTACTACCGAAAATCAATAAATTTTTGAAAAAGGATTCAAAAACTAGTGGCTATTGAAAAGCAGGGGGACCTCTAAAAAGTAATGCTGATAGCCTTTCAATTGAGTACCGTTTACACAGGTATTCAATGGGCAATTTTGGCAATGCTGTTTGCAATGCCAGCCAAATTTGATTAACTTCTATTACTAAAAATACAAGTGGAAATATGTCCTTCGTATTTGAAGTTGTTTTAAGGCTTGTTGTAAATTCTGTTTGATTGCTAAAGGTGAAATGTTGAAAATGCGCAAACATATCGCTTAGCGGATTTTCGTTCGGACCTGAATTTTGATGTTGTTGATGTGCATCGGCGGTATGATGCGAATGGGGTACGATGTTGTGTGCCATTATAATGCTAAATGCTATGGTCATTAAAAAAAGTGTACTTATTTTTTTAAACATCTCTTGCAAAAATACGAAATTCTTAATATGCATCTGCTAGATGTGATTTTATTTTTTTAGAACAATGCCAACAAGAAAAAGCATAAAGCTTTACAGGATTATGGTGGGATTTAACTTCTGATGCATTATTCGCACATATTGACTTGGGAATAGAGCAACACTATTGTATGTTTTGATTAAATTAAATACAACTATAATTAGTGAAATTGAATAGTATTTTTTGAATCAGTGCTGACTTTAACTAGATCAACTATTTGTATAACTCGAATTCTATTATTGTAAACTAGGCATTGTTTAGTTCTTTTCTGACCTTCGTCTAACGAAAAATTTATACCCTTCAATCCAGATAACAGAAACAAATCCTATTAAAAAACTGAGGAGCAAAGTAGCGCTATCAAGTGGTTTGAATTCAAAAAAAGCAGCCAGTGGTTTCACATAAATCAACAATGCAGTGAGGGTGATTGAAATAATAGCAATTAGCGGAACCAGTGAATTTTTATAGCGTATGGTGGTAAAAATTGAGTAGTAAAAGGAACGATTGGCAAGGGTTAAAAACAAATTGGCCAACACTAAAACTACAAAAACCATGGTACGTGTAGATGATTCATCTAGCCCCTTTGCAACGGCAAATCGGTAACTGAACAATAAAGCAGCAGTAATAGCTAAGCCTTGTATTATGCTGATCACTAATTCTCTTACATTAAAAAAACTAACTGAGAATTTTCGAGGCTTTTGCTTCATTGCATTGGGCTCAATTGGTTCATTTTCAAAAATAATTGAACAGGTAGGTCCCATAATTAATTCGAGAAAAATAATGTGTACAGGCGAAAAAATAGCTGGATAAATCCAACCCAATGCAAGCGGAATAAATACAATAAGTATGATTGGAATATGAATAGAAATGATGTATTGAATTGCCTTTTTAAGATTGGTATAAATTTTTCGCCCCATGGCAATTGCGTCCACCATGCGTGCTAAATCATCTTCAACCAACAACAGAGAGGCTGCTTGTTTGGCCAATTCGGTTCCTCTGGTTCCCATTGCAATACCAATGTGTGCAGCTTTTAATGCAGGTCCATCGTTTATTCCATCGCCGGTCATTGCAACAATTTGTCCGCTCGTTTTTAAGGCATTAATTATTTTGAGTTTTGCTTCCGGAAACATGCGGTAAAAGATGGAAGTTGTCAACACTTTTTGTTGCAGTTCTTGTTCTGATAAATTCATCAAATTTTCACCACTCAGGATGCTATTTATATTTTTAAATCCAACTTGATTAGCAATAGCAAGGGTTGTATCAGCACTGTCACCGGTAATTATTTTTACATCTATGCCAGCAGTATAAAAGTGTTGAATTACTTCAGTTATATTTTTTTTAGGAGGATCATAAAAGGAAACCAATCCTTTGAAAATAAATTCGAACTCCTGTTGAGTATCCGGGAATTGCTTCCCTTCATAGTTTGATTCAGCTACAGCCAATACACGATAACCATCGTGTGCAATTGTTTCGTTTGCTTCTTTAATTGCTTGCAATTCCTTTTCAGATAATTTACATAAGGTAACAATTTTTTCAGCTGCTCCTTTAGCAGCAATGATGCGCTTTCCTGAGTTATTCTCAAAAATATGTGTCATCATTGGAGGTTTACCACTTAAGGGATATTCGTGAATCAAGCGATAATTTGGTCGTTCATCGGTTGATATTAAATTAGAATAAGCTTTGTGCAAAGCTACTTCCATGGCATCAAAAGGAATGGGTTCGCTAGCCCACATAGCGGTTTCAATTAACCGAATTTCGTCAGTACTCAGTGCTTCATCAGCGTTTTTAACTTTAGCCGAATCCAAACAAAACACCTTTGCGAGTGTCATTTTGTTTTCAGTAAGTGTACCTGTTTTATCGGTGCAAATAACAGTTGCGCTTCCAAGTGTTTCAACTGTTTTCATTTGTTTTACCACGATACCCATTTTCATTAAACGCCAACCGCCAATTGCCATGTAGGTGGTAAGTGCCATTGGAATTTCTTCCGGCAAAATGCTCATGGCAAGCGTGAGTGCTTTTAATAAGCTATCGAGAACAAGGTGTGAACGAAAAAAATTAATGCCCCAAACTATACAAAATACAATGGCTCCGGCAATGACCATTTTTTTTACGAAGTTGTTTATTTGAAGTTCTAAAGGCGTTTTTTCAACTTCAATTTCTTCGAGCGACTTACCAATTTTCCCTAATTCGGTATGTGCTCCTATTGCTGTAACAATGGCAATAGCCAAACCACTTTCAACGGAAGTACCTTTGTAAACAAGTGGATTTTCAGCATCCTTGTCTTTGAATACAGCCATTGATTCGCCGGTTAGCAGGGATTCGTTTACCGAAAAATCGTTTGATTGTATAATTTTTGCATCTGCCGAAATCAAAGCACCTTCTTCGATTATTAAATAATCGCCCAGTACTAATTCTTCACTACGTATTTCAACTGTTTCGCTATTTCGAATAACTTTACAATTGGCTTGTGTAAAATTTTTCAACTTAAGCAGGGCGTTTCTGCTTCTTGAATCTTGGTATAAGGCCAGGGTTGAGACAATGCCAATGGCCGAAAGTAAAAAAATAGCTACGCCCGATTTGCCGCTAATAAAATAGATTAGGGCAGCAGCTAAAAGCAACAGAATCATAGGCTCCTTCAGCAACTTTTTGAATGCTTCAAGCATCCCATTTTCCTCATAAGTAGCTTCTGAATTTGCACCAAACTTTTCTCGCGCCTCCATCACTTGAGCTGTGTTTAAACCGGAGAAAGAAGTTTTAGTATTGGACATCTTTGTGTTTGCTTAGGAAAGTATTTTTGGGATAGCTAAGATAAGATCATAAAATAAATTAACGCCCAAATGCAGTCGACAACGTTTTAATTACCGCCTTTTCCAAAGGTTTCCTTTCGATTTTTTCCAAGGTCTTATTCAGTAATGTTTTGATTATAAATCTACAACGCTTGTTTGTTATTTTAAATTCTTCTTTGGGACGTTATTTTGTTGTAAAACATCAAAAGAATTTTATACTTGATTTTCAAATCGTTTTACAAATTTTAACAAATTTATTTTAAATACCATATGTACAAGGTGAAAAATAGAAGATCTAATTTAAAACAACTTTTGCGACTCCAGTAAATTGTGTAAGTGTATTGGGAGCGCAGGATTATCGTTACAACATTGTAGGCCCAAATAATTACAATAGAACTTTTACAAGAAACAGCAGCCTAAACAATTGGTATTTCACTTGGACAAATTCATCACCTTACATGCAGGCATCAACTACATACAATGTAAGAGTAGCTTCGAGAGCAGGTGGCGTTTGGAGCGATTATGGTGATGTGTGTACCATCACAACACCAGCAACCTTATCACGATTGGCTGATACCGCATCTTTACAAGAAGAATTGCGACCTATTTTTGACCAATTGGAAAATAGTGAAAACTTATTGAGTCTTTCTGTTTTTCCGAATCCGAATAATTTCGATGAAGATTTCTCAATTGAGATAAAAGGGATTATTGAAAGAAATCAAAAAATAAAGCTCTCCATTTTAAATATGCTAGGAGCAAGTGTTTTCCGTTCAGATATTATTACAATGGATGAAAATCGAGTAATAATTCAACCCGAAATTAGATTGGCAACCGGAATTTATATTGTCGAGGCTGATTTAAAAGGTGTGAAACTTCGTAAGAGGTTTGTTGTTCAATAGTTAATTGATTATTTTGATGAAAAAATTATTTTCTTTTCTTTTTGTACTTATTGCTGCTAAAGGGCAGGCACAAAATCTTGTACCTAATGGAAGCTTTGAGAATTATAGTAGCTGTCCCAATACACCTAGTCAAATTTACAAAGCGATTGGTTGGTTTCAACCTAATAAATATCCAGGTGGATATAGTGTTAATCAATCAAGTAGCAGTGATTACTTCAATTCTTGTGCAGATTCAGTAATAGATATACCAACAAATTCAGGAGGATTTCAATATGCAAAGTCAGGGGATGCTTACATTGGTTTAACTTATTATAGTTATTTTTATAACGGAAATGGTGGAAGAGAGTATGCTGAAGTTAAATTAACTAAATCGCTTTCATTTGGTGAAAAATATAGATTAAAATATTATGTTTCAATGGCAAATGGTTCACGTTTTTCAATTACAAAATTTGATGCTCATTTTTCAACAGATAGTTTGTTAGATTCTGCTTCATTTGATTTGCTTACAATTCCTGTAACACCACAAATACAATACAATGGTAGGATAGATGATACATTAAATTGGGTGGAAGTGAACGGAAGTTTTATAGCATCTGGTGGGGAAAGATTTTTAACACTCGGTAATTTTCATGATGGTAGCTTGTGTGATTCTATGAGGACCTCAATTGTGTCAATAAATAATTGTTGCTATGGCTATTATTATATTGATGATGTAAGTTTGGTCGAAGATTCTACAATTGGAATAGAGGAATTTGCACAAATTGAAGTTTCAGTTTTTCCAATACCTGCAAAAAGTAATGTTCAACTTAGCGCCCAACAAGTATTTAAAGAAATAACTGTAATGGACATGCGAGGTAAAATGGTGTTGCAACAAAAGCCTTTTAAAATGACAACAGTAATTGATATATCGCATTGGGATGATGGTGTTTATTTTGTGAAATGTAAGCTTAAGAATGAGCAAGTTGTGCATAAGAAAATTGTAGTACAGCATTAATAACAGTGAAGAGTAAAAGAAGTATCTAGTATAGAGTAGTTATTAATATTATTCTGTAAGACTAAGTCTAAAAATTCAAAAAGTAGCCCCTATAATACTCAAAATGATAGTATGCGGTTGGTGAATATCTGAATTTAGCTTTTCTCAAAAAATAATAGAAGGAAGAAAAACATTTATCCTAAAATTGAGCCCAAAAACAACTTAATTTTCCTATAAATGCAGGTTTCAATTTACAACAACAAAATCTTCAAAAGTTTTTAGGATTTTGTTGTTGTGTGTCATTAATATTTTTGAAGCGCCTGAGGGTCTTAAAATAGAGCTTAAGCGTTCGAGAAAATATTTTAAAAACTCTAACTTTAAGGTTCAGCAGCGCCCATAAAATGGTACTTCATATGATTATTCTTGACTTGACAAAATCACTTCAGCGCTGAAGCATCTTTTGCAGAACAAGAATACTAAAATCCGATAAAAAGATCGATATAACGTAACAGGTTTAAAATTCATTTATCTGAATATCAGGGAGTTAAAAAGGGAACCCTTGCGGATTCCCTTCGTTTTTTCTCAAGCGCCGAGACTTGCGTAATTGAGGTTTTGGAGACAGCCTTTTGTTGGAATTCGATGATTAATTATTAAGCACTTTGAACAACTTTGGGTGCAGCAGCCATAATTTCTTCGCTGGCGTTGCTGGCATATTGTGCAAAGTTTTTCACAAAGGATGCTGCTAAATTATTTGCTTTTGCATCGTAAGCATCTTTGTCTTTCCATGCATTACGTGGATTTAACAATTCAGCCGGAACTCCATTAATTGCAGTTGGCATCGCTAAATTAAATACCGGTAGTGTATCAAATTTGGCTTTGTCTAATTCACCATTTAAAGCAGCAGTAATAATTGAACGAGTGTACGATAATTTAATTCGCTCACCTACACCGTATGCTCCACCAACCCATCCGGTATTGATCATCCAAACATTCACTTTACTATCTTTTAATTTTTTTCCTAACAATTCAGCATATTTGGTTGGATGCAAGGGTAAAAATGCTTTTCCAAAACAAGCTGAGAAAGTAAGTGTAGGTTCAGTAATACCAATTTCGGTACCTGCAACTTTTGCTGTATATCCACTTATGAAATAAAACATTGCCTGGCTATTGGTTAATTTACTAATGGGAGGTAAAACACCAAAAGCATCGCAGGTTAAGAAGAAAATATTTTTAGGAGCTGCCCCTACAGAAGGAGAAACAGCATTTTCAATATAATCGATAGGATAAGCAACACGTGTATTTTCGGTTTTCGAAATGTTGGTAAAATCTACGGTAGTAGTTCCTTCGTAAAACTCAATGTTTTCGAGTAAGGAACCAAACTTAATTGCGTTAAAAATTTCAGGTTCTTTTTCTTTCTTCAAATCCACACACTTAGCGTAGCAACCGCCTTCAAAATTAAATACTGAATTGTCGGCCCAACCATGTTCATCATCACCAATTAATTTACGATTTGGATCAGCAGATAAAGTAGTTTTACCGGTACCCGAAAGTCCGAAGAAAATAGCAGTATCACCATCCTTACCAATATTAGCTGAACAGTGCATGCTCAATACATTTTTTTCGTGAGGCAACACATAGTTCAATACAGAGAAAATTCCCTTTTTAATTTCTCCGGTATATCCCGTACCACCGATTAAAATCATTTTCTTAGTAAAGTTTAATACCGCAAAATTGTGTTGACGGGTACCATCAATTTCTGGAACTGCTTTAAAATCAGGAGCACAGATGATGGTCCACTCCGGAGTAAAGTTCAATATTTCTTCCTTGGTAGGACGTAAGAATAAGTTATTGGCAAATAAATTTGACCAAGGAAACTCAGTAACTACACGAATATTTAAACGGTGAGCAGGATCTGCGCAAGCATAGGCATCGCGCACATAAACTTCGCGCTCGGTTAAGTAAGCACTGATGCGGTGAAACAGGCGGTCGAATTTATCTGCATCAAATTTAATATTGATATCGCCCCACCACACGCTATTTTCGGTTTTTTCGTCACAAACAACAAATTTATCACGTGGCGAACGACCTGTAAATTCACCGGTATCAACTGCAAGAGCACCACTATCGGCCAATACTCCCTGGCCTAATACAATCGTTTCTTCTACTAATTCGGCCGGAGATAAATTCCAATAAGCTGCCGATACATTTTTCAATCCAATTGAAGCCAAGGTAGCATCCTTTGCTTTTAATCCGTATTCGTTCATGATTTAGTTTTTAGTTAGTATCTTTAAAATAAAACGGGCTGCAAATTTAAGGAATATTTTTAAACGTAGTTTTAGCGACGTTTGGGATGGCAACGACCATTTTCAATCACATGCACTAGTTTAGATTCTGCAAGTAATGATTTACTCTTCTCAATAAACTCAATTCGTTGCTTCGCATTTAATTCTTCCAGTAAAAAACAATAATCAACCTCACCTTCCCTACCCCATGCATTTTGCTCATTAGCAAGGGTCAATTTCTTCTCTTTACTGAAAATATCTATAAACTCCTTGTATCGGTTCATCATCTTTCCATCGGTTCCTTCACCAATACTAAAAAACGAAACCGATAATGGATAAATATCATTGGGTTGTTTGTTTTCATCCAATGGTTGTAATTCTTCATGCTCAACAATCGCCTTTGATGCATCATTAATTGTGGCCGGTCCTTGGTCTTTTGCTACACTTTCAGTAGGCTTTACTTCATCTACCACGTTAGTTTCATTTTTAGTTTTAGCAGTTTTGCAAGCTATACCGGTAATTAATATGCAGGCAAGTAACAGATAATTAATACAGATTTTCATTCCTATGTTTGTTAGTATATTGAGGTACTAAATTAACCAAATAATTCTATTCTCAAAATGATATAATAAGGCCTTGCAAGAAAGGAATACGATTCACTTAGTAACTAAAAAAGCCCTTCACAAAAATTAGGGAAGGGCTAAGTTTTAGATAGAGAAAGTGGTTAATTTAATACCTTTTTAACAAGGTCGGCAGCTTCTTGCAACTGAATTGCCGAATAAACCTTTAATCCTGATTTATCAATGATTATTTTTGCTTCTTCGGCATTGGTTCCTTGCAAACGAACAATGATTGGAACATTTATAGAACCCATGTTTTTATAAGCATCAACTATTCCTTGAGCAACACGGTCGCAGCGCACAATTCCACCAAATATATTAACCAAAATTGCTTTTACATTGGCATCTTTTAATATGATGCGAAAAGCTTGTTCAACACGCTCTGCATTTGCTGTTCCTCCAACATCCAGGAAATTTGCAGGATCGCCGCCACTCAGTTTGATAATGTCCATAGTAGCCATGGCTAAACCGGCACCATTTACCATACAACCAACATTTCCATCTAATTTAACGTAATTTAAATTGTGTTCACCTGCTTCAACTTCGGTTGGATCCTCTTCAGTAATATCGCGCAAAGCAGCATAATCTGCATGACGATAAAGGGCATTTTCATCAAGATTTACTTTTGAATCAACTGCAATAATTTTATTATCGGAAGTTTTTAACACCGGATTAATTTCGAACATTGCCGAATCGGTTGAATCGTAAGCTTTGTATAAAGCACTCACAAACTTGGTCATTTGCTTAAATGCTTCTCCTTCAAGACCTAAATTAAAGGCTATTTTGCGTGTTTGAAAACCTTGTAATCCAACTTTAGGATCAATTTCTTCTTTAAAAATAAGGTGTGGAGTATTGTGGGCAACATCTTCAATGTTCATCCCTCCTTCGGTGCTATACATAATGATATTTCTACCCGTTTGACGGTTTAATAAAACACTCATGTAAAATTCCTTTGTGGGAGTTTCGCCCGGATAATATACGTCTTGAGCAATTAAAACCTTATTCACTTTTTTACCTGCCGGACCGGTTTGAATGGTAACCAAGGTACCACCCAATATATTTTTTGATTTTTCCTTTACTTCATCCAAATTTTTGGCAAGAACAACACCATTACTTCCGGTTTCATTCACCTTTCCTTTACCTCTTCCTCCTGCATGAATTTGAGCTTTTACTACCCACCAACCTGTACCGGTTTGCTTTTGTAGTTCTTTTGCAGCCTCAACCGCCTGCTCCGGAGTATCGGCAACAATGCCTTCTTGAATGGCCACTCCAAAACTTTTTAAAATTGCTTTACCCTGATATTCGTGTATGTTCATAAGTATCTGTTTTAGCTTTCAAATGTAATTCATTTTTGGGTTAATTTTCAAATTTAAATTTCAGAAAAATAATTTACATTTCGAAAATCATATTAACCTTTAGAAATAGAGCAATACTGCTACGGTTTAGTTAATTTATGCGCATTGTACTTTTTTTTATTGCTCTTCTTTCATCGTCATTTTTGGTGATGGCTCAGGATACCCTTCCGGAATTGGCTGCAACCCGAACTAACAACAGTCCTAAAATTGATGGGATTATTTCTGATTCCTGCTGGAAAAATTTACCCATTGCCAGTAACTTTACTGTGAGTGAGCCGGTGTATGGCGCCAAACCTGCAGCTTCAACCAAAGTAAAAGTACTGTATGATAACCGCGCAATATATATATGTGCGCAATTGTATGATTTGCATCCCGACAGTATTTCGCATGAGTTGGGTAAACGAGACGATAATGTGAATGCAGATTTTTTTAGTGTTACACTTGACACTTACAACAACCGCCAAGATGCTTTTGTATTTGGAGTTTATGCTTCGGGAGTTCAAAAAGATTATAAGATAAATGATTTGTTTTACGATGCTGTTTGGGAAAGTGCTGCTCAACTTAATGATAGTGGTTGGACAGTTGAACTAAAAATACCTTACAGTGCAATTCGCTTTCCGAGTGAAACCATACAACTTTGGGGATTAAATTTTGGACGCGAAGTATACCGCACCAAAGAACTTCAGGAATGGGCACTCATACCAAGAAATATTTCGAATAAACTATTAAAATGTGGCTCACTTACCGGCATTGAAAATATAAAAACACCGGTACGCTTATCCATTACTCCCTACTTATCCGGACTTCTTGCTCAATCGCCCTATTATAAAAACGACGGCAGCCTCGACAGTTATGGATTAAGTTATTCCTATGGCGCCGGTGCTGATATTAAATATGGAAT
>DGQS01000111.1 GCA_002389785.1 Bacteroidetes bacterium UBA4408 | reverse complement strand
GTATTTTTCTGGAATGTCATTGCTTGAATTAACGGAGGCAAGTAGTTCTATCATTACACTTTTAGTTTAGGGCATAAAATTAAAATCATTTTAACACCTGTTTTAAAAATAACGCACAGAAACTTTTTTGGTACATGTTCGTAAACACAAAAATTATAATCATCAACCACAAGCATGATGAGAAAATTACAAGTAATATTTTTTATTATCTTTTTACTTTTAGAGAGTACCTATAATATACAGGCGCAAGGGCGAACCGGATTTTTTATTGGTTCAGGCTTTATGACCTATAACGGTGATATAAATGAGAAGAGTGATAAAATAATTTCTAAGTCAAAGGTATTTAAACCGTTTGCAAAGGCAGGAATATGCTATCGTTTTAACAGCAGAGTAGAATTAGCTTTTGCATATACGTATGGAAACATAGCAGCAGCCGATTCATTGGCGACTGAAAAAGATAACCGACATCGTAACCAAAGCTTTCGTTCACGCATACATGAGGTATCGGCATCGGCTGAATATCATTTACTAAGCGTGTTTAGGAAACACCGATTTAATCCTTTTCTAAGTGCAGGCGCGGGTATTTTTCATTTTAATCCTCAAGCACAGTTAGATGGAAAATGGTATGACTTAAGACCATTGGGCACCGAAGGGCAATTTATAGCCGATGGAGATTATCCTGAACCATATAAGCTGACCCAATTTAACTTTCCACTTGCTGTAGGAATTTATTTTCAGCTAAACCCGCACTGGCGTTTACGATTAGATTATACCTATCACGTTACACATACAGATTATTTAGATGATGTGAGTAAAGCTTACCCCGATATGGACGCATTGGCAGCCACATTAAACGGAGATATTGCAGTGCAATTATCTAACCGAAGAATTTATGGAACACAGCCCCCACCGGGCAGACCGCGCGGAAATCCAAATGTGAATGATAGTTTTGCCACCATCGGTTTTTTACTTATTTATAATCCCGGTGATTTACGCATTGGCAAGCCTCATGATAAAAATAAATTCAGCCGGATCAACAATAAACTGCTGCGTAAAAAAGCGCTTTGCAAAGGCTGGAGGTAGACCTCAAGCAGGTGTATACTTTACTTCCTACTTAATAATTCCGTTTAAAACTTTTCTCAACAGGCATTTTGTCCGCAATGCTATTCTGCAAATTTGCATGAAGGTACACAGGGCAATATATGCGCAATTTATTTTTATTCTTATGGCGAAATAATTTTTTGCTGCTTTTTCTTTTACTTGAAAGTATTTGCGTTTATCTGATGGTTTACAACAACAAGTATCACAATGCATCGTTCCTTAATTCCACCAATAAAATAAGCGCAAATATTTTTTCTGTTGTAAATATGATAACTGAATATCTGCATTTAAAGGAAAACAACGAATGGCTTGTGGCAGAAAATGTAAAGTTGAGAATGGCATTGCCCAATAATAAAATTGATACAGCAACACAATCTGCATTAATAAAAGATACACTGCTTAACCAGCAATATATTTTTATAAATGCAAAAGTGATAAACAGTACTGTTAATAAACGCAACAACTATCTTACCTTAAACAAAGGAGCAACAGCAGGCATTCAGCCGGAGATGGGCGTGGTAATTGCCAATGGTATTGTTGGTATCGTTAAGGATGTATCACCAAATTTCTCTACTGTAATTTCTTTCCTTCACATAAAAAGTAAAGTTAGCGCGCGCTTTAAAGACAGCAATTACTTTGGCAGTCTTGTTTGGGAAGATGATAATAATCCCACAACTGCCACTTTAAAAGATATTCCTAAACATGTTGTTTTTAAAACCGGTGACTCGCTGGTTACTACTTCTTTCAGCAATGTATACCCCGAGAATATATTTTTAGGAACCATAAAGAAATCGGAAATAAAGCCGGGCGATAATTTTTATACCATTTCGGTGCGCTTTAGTACCAACTTTAAAAATGTTGCGCATGTTTTTGTAGTAAAAAACCTGATGAAGGAAGAACAAAAAAAATTAGAACAGGAAACACAAAATGATAAATGAACTAATTAAACAACTTTTTCGTTTTGCGTTTTTGCTTCTGCTGCAAGTGTTGGTGCTGAATAACATTCAATTTAGCGGCTATATCAATCCGTATTTGTACGTATTGTTTATTTTGATGATGCCCTTTGATACACCGGTTTGGATTGTTTTGCTAAGTGGTTTTTTAATGGGAGTAAGTGTAGATACTTTTATGAATACTGCAGGGATGCATGCAGCTGCTACCGTAGCAATGGCCTTTGTTCGCAGTTATGTACTCAAACTATTTGCACCTCGAGAAGGCTACGAATTTGGCACGGAACCAACTTTGCGTTACATGGGCCCGGCTTGGTATTTATCCTATTCAGTACTGCTGGTTTCGATACACCATTTTATATTTTTTTACATTGAAGTATTTCGCTTTAACGAGTTTTTTTCAACGCTACTTAGAGTTTTGCTAAGTATACTTTTTACTATGGTTTTAGTTATGCTTAGTCAGTTTCTGATTTACAAACCCCGCGATCGTAAATGAATCGTTTTTCCGATAGAAAGTTTGTGATTGCTGCGATTTTTATTTTTATCGGGGTTGTATTTTTACTGCGGCTTTTTTACATACAAGTTTTAGACGATGATTATAAATTATCGGCCAACAACAATGTATTGCGGTATGTAACGCAATATCCCGCGAGAGGGTTAATTTATGATCGTGATGGCGAACTGTTAGTTTACAATGAAGCAGCTTACGATTTAATGGTAACTCCTCGACAGGTGAAAGATTTAGATACGCAAAACTTTTGTACCACCTTAGGTATTACAAAAGAAGTGTTTATCAAAAAAATGAAAGCAGCACGCAATTATTCTCCTTATAAAGAATCAATTTTTGAGAAGCAATTGTCGGCCGAAACCTATGCAACCTTACAAGAAAAACTGTATTCGTTTCACGGCTTTTACGTACAATCTAGAACCTTACGAAAGTATCCCGGACTTATTGCAGCGCATACTTTAGGTTATGTGGGAGAGGTGAGTGAAAAGTACACCCAGGAAAATCCCTATTACAAATCGGGTGATTACATCGGAATTAGTGGAGTTGAAAAATCCTACGAAAAAGAACTGCGCGGAAAAAAGGGATTATCGGTAATGATGGTGGACGTTTTTAACCGCCCAAAAGGCAAGTTCAATAACGGAGAATACGATACACTTGCCGTGACAGGACAAAATTTAGTTACGGCTTTAAGCGCCAAATTACAGCGCTATGGCGAACAATTGATGCAAGGTAAAACAGGCGGTATTGTTGCTATAGAACCTTCAACCGGTGAAATACTGGCAGCAATTAGTGCCCCTTCCTATAATCCGAATTTGCTGGTAGGGCGTGAGCGATCTAAGAATTACGGAATGCTATTACAAACCGAAGGCTTGCCCTTGTTTAACAGAGCACTAATGGCCTATTATCCACCGGGATCTACTTTCAAATTAATAAACGATTTAATAGGACAGCAAGAAGGTGTGTTAACGCCCAATACATCCTACTATTGTGATGGAGGCTACCACATGGGTCGTCAAACGGTTAAATGCGATGCACGGCACAACAGTATTCAACTTAGAGCTGCGGTTCAACATTCGTGTAATACCTATCATTGCTATGTATTTAGAAGCATAGTAGACAATAAAAAATACAAAAGCACCGAAGAGGGCTATCAGGTATGGCGCAATCACGTATTAACTTTTGGTATAGGTGTGCGCTTGTATAGCGATTTACCGCAGGAATTAAAAGGAATGGTACCTTCAGTTCAATATTACGACAAGTATTTTGGGAAGGGAAGATGGCGCTCATCAACAGTAGTTTCCTTATCAATTGGACAAGGTGAATTGGGAATAACTCCCCTGCAAATGGCCAATACCATGTGTATCATTGCCAACCGTGGTTATTACTATACTCCCCACATCATTAAAAAGGTTGGTAAAGAGAATTTGCATCTAAGTAAATTTAAAGAAAAACACTATACGGATATTGACCCAAAATATTACGATGTGATGATTGACGGTATGCAAGATGTGGTGGATATAGGTACTGCTGCCGGTTCTAAAATAAAGGGAATTACCTTTTGTGGAAAAACCGGTACAGCGCAAAATCCGCATGGGAAAGACCATTCGTTATTTGTGGCATTTGCACCGCGCGAAAACCCCAAAATAGCGATAGGAATTATGGTCGAAAACGGTGGTTGGGGTGCCAGTTGGGCTGCGCCTATTGCTTCGCTCATGATTGAAAAGTACCTGAACGATTCAATCGCAACACCGGCACGCCATGCACTCGAAAAGCGAATGTTAGAAGGAGTAATCATAATGCCAAAAAAATAATGAGGGAACAGGGTGGCATATTTAAGAATTTAGATCCGGTGCTGGTAGCGCTTTATGTATTGATGGTGATAATGGGCTGGCTCAATATTTATGCTTCGGTATTTAACGATGAGCACCAAAGTATATTCGACTTTTCGCAAAAATACGGCAAGCAAATGTTATGGATTTGCACAGCTTTTTTATTGGCAATTATAGTTTTAATTATTGATGGAAATTTTTACTCGGCTTTTTCCTATCCCGTTTACGGAATTAGTATTATTTCGTTGATTTTGGTTTTGTTTATCGGTAAAGAAATATCCGGAAGTAAATCCTGGTTTAGAGTGGGTGAATTTGGAATACAGCCCGCGGAGTTTGCCAAGTTTGCAGCTAACATGGCGCTCGCTAAATACCTTAGTAATATAAACATAAAAATGACAGATGCCCGCACCAAAATTATTTCGGTTGCTTTAATTCTGTTACCCATTTTACTTATAGTTTTAGAGAACGAAACAGGATGTGCTTTGGTGTTTTTTGCTTTTATTTTGGTGCTTTACAGAGAAGGACTTTCAGGAAATATTTTACTTTTAGGTACTGCAGCAGCCATATTATTTGTGCTGGCATTGCTCATCAATAAATTTATTTTAATTGGAATAATTGCCGGAGTAGCATTGCTTTTGTTGCTGATTGTGCGGAGAAACCGACAAAATCTTGCGATAATTTTCGGTGCTTTATTTTTTGCTTCTGCTACTATTTACAGTGTTGATTATGCTTTTAGCCATTTAGAACCACACCAAAAAAAGCGAATCAATGTTTTTTTAGGAAAAGAAACCGATAAGAAAAAAGCCGGATACAATGTAAATCAATCGCTTATTGCCATTGGTTCGGGTGGACTTTCGGGAAAGGGTTATTTGCAAGGTACCCAAACCAAATACGATTTTGTACCGGAACAAAGTACCGATTTTATTTTTTGTACTGTGGGTGAAGAATGGGGATTTGTGGGTAGCTCTGTAGTAATTATTTTGTTTATTATTTTGCTCTTACGCATTATTTTTATTGCTGAAAGGCAAAGGTCTTCGTATACCCGTATTTACGGTTACGGCGTAGCCTCTATACTGTTTTTTCACCTGCTGGTAAATATTGGTATGACTATCGGACTTGCCCCGGTGATAGGCATTCCTTTGCCTTTTTTTAGCTATGGCGGATCTTCCCTGTGGAGCTTTACTATACTTTTATTTATCTTCATAAAAATGGATGCATATCGATTACAAGTGCTTCGTTAATAGTTGATTAATAAAAATTTGTAACTTAGGTGTTCCAAATTCCATGTATACATGAATTTCAGGTTACAACTGTTGATAGGTCTTACGTTTTTACTACTCTCGTGTAGTTTAAACTTGGTGCATTCGCAACAGCTAATTGTTACCGATAGTCCACTTTATCATCAACTCAAAGCACAAGGAAAGTTGCCGAATTACAAAAGCAATAAGTACTTACAACCGGCCCCTGTTTCTGCAACAAATACCAGCACGAAAAGCACTAGTACCCCTCCATTTTTTAAAGCGTGTAAAGAGTTTATTCCGGTTGATTCTACTTTTGAAGTGGTCCCTTTTTTAGCCGGAACACTGGGCCCTCCTCCACTTTACAGAAACGATGATGCCTCTACAGCAAAGATTATCATACCGTTTAATTTTTGTTTTTATGGCAGCAGTTTTAATGAACTTTACATCAACAATAACGGAAATATTTCCTTTGACGGCCCGCAACCAAACTATCGACCCGATTCATTACCAACCACCGATTTTATGGCTTTGGCGGCATTTTGGGCCGATGTAGATACACGCAACTTTAACAGTGGAGTAGTGTATTATAAAATTGAGCCAACCTATATGATTGTAACCTGGGATAGCGTTGGTTATTATAATACCCATGCCGATAAAAAAAACAGTTTTCAATTAATTATAACGGATGGACTCGATTCGACCTACCTCAGTGCCGGAAAAAATGTTGGTTTCCGATATGGCAACATGGAATGGACCACCGGCGATATTGGAGGAATAAATGGTTTTAGCATACTCACCACACAGGCAACTGTTGGAGCAAATAAGAGCGATTCAATTAATTTTGTGCAATTTGGTCGCTTTGGAAAGGCCGGTTCTGATTACGATGGACCATACGCAGGACCCGATGGCGTTTCGTGGTTAAACGGAAGAGTTTTTGAATTTAATGTTTGCAGTAGTACCAACATTCAACCCATTGTAAATAATTTCAACTACTGCGATACTGTTTATTCCTGCATTGGCGATACATCATTTTTTGAATTATCCTTTTTATCTCCCGAACAAAATCAAATAACTTCTACTCAAATAACATCTACCGCCTCAAGCGGATTAAACATTCTACAGAACACACCCGGAATTGTAAATACGATAAAGGTTGCTTTTATTGGAGATTTTTCAAATACCGGATTCCAACACATTAGTTTTTTAGCAAGCGACAATGGTCTAATACCGGCAGCAACACTGCTCGATATTACTATTAAAATCGACATGTTGAACGCACCGCTTAACATCACCGGCAACACAACAGCTATTTGCCCGGGAACTACTACCGCACTTACGGCAACCGCAGGTTTTGAAAAATACATCTGGTCAAATAGTGCCAATACCGGCACCATAAATGCCGGACCCGGTAATTATTATGTTATTGGGAAAATGGGAAAATGCTATATTCAGTCGGCAACAGTAAATGTTCCTGCAATTCCGGTAACGATACCTTTGATTCTTGGCAACGATAGTACCTTGTTATGTGCCGAAGATAGTACCTTACTTACCGTTTCAAATTCGTTTCCGCATTACTTGTGGAGCAACGGTGATACCACCCAAAGTGCCTATTTGCATCCGGGTTTGCCTTATGTTACTATTCGCGATACCAATGGATGTGCTGTGAATAGTGCACCTTTTCATGTGCCTCATTTTCCACTCATCCCTTTGTATGTTTCAGGACTTACTAGAGTTTGTTTAAACGACAGTGCACAGCTTACCGCAATGCCTGGCTTTACCAATTATTTATGGAGTAACGGCGATACCGGAATTTCTGTAACTGTGCAACCCGGGCTTTACTTGGTAACCGCAAACGATATTCACAATTGTATTTCCACTTCTTCGCCGCATTCGTTACAGTCCTATCCTGTATTTAAACCGGCCATAAACGGAAACCTAAACTACTGTTTTGGCGATAGCACCAAACTTTCAGTATATCCTAATTACACAAACTTCCACTGGAATACGCTCGATACAACAAGCAGTATTTACGTTACACAGGGAGCATATTATTTAAGCATTATTGATGGAAATAACTGCCTTCAAAAAAGCGATACAGTGCTTGTAAACGAATTACCTTTTCATGCAGTAGCTATTAGTGGCGGTCCAAATTATTGCCCCGGCGACAGTGCTTTGTTGATTGCCAGTCCGGGATTTACAACCTATACCTGGTCGAATTTATCATCCAACGATTCACTGTATGCAATTTCAGGAACCTTTCAGGTTTTGGCTATCGATTCAATGGGATGTAAAGATAGTACAGTAATTGGTCCAATACTTCCTTATCAAGTAAATCAACCTGTAATAACTGGAGCATTCATTACTTGCGCCAACGATTCTACCAGTTTACAGGCTAATCCCGGCTTTGTGAACTATTTGTGGTCTTCTGGGGCGCTAGGAAATCCGGTATTACTACCTCCCGGAAATTATACAGTAACCACTACCGATATTCATCAATGTTTAAGCACCTCTGATACAGTAACTGTGGAATCTTATCCTGTGCATACTGCTATGCTCAGTGGTGATAGCGTTTGTTGTGTTAACGACAGTGTTTTGCTTACAGCAAGTCCAGGATTTATATCATACAGTTGGAATTCTCAGCCGGGAGGAATTTCTCAACTTTTACCTCCGGGAGTTTACACGGTTGAAGTGACCGATTCAAATAACTGTCGAACCTTTACCAATGTGCACACAATCGCTGCATTTCCACATTTAATACCTGCAATAAGTGCCATTCCATATTACTGCAAAGGCGACAGTGTTTTACTAAGCTCCAGTTCTGTATTTCCAACCTATACATGGTCAAACGGTAGCATTGCAAATCAAACCTATGTGCAAGCTGGTACCTATTGGTTACAAATTACAGATAGTTTCAATTGTGTACTCAGAAGTGCGGCAGTTGCAATACAACAATGGCCGGTGATTGTTCCACAAATAGTAGGTAAGCAATATTACTGTGCCGGGGATAGTGTTTTATTGCAAATTTCGCCTGGGTTTACACAAACACACTGGTCAACCGGAAGTACTACTAATGCTATTCAAGCACAAGCTGGAGTATACCATCTTACTGCAAAGGATTCCAATAATTGTACTGTGCAATCGGCTTTATTCACTGTAGAACAAAGTATACCAATAGCCGATATTACAGGCAATCAAGTTATTTGTGAAGGCGATAGCAGCAAACTTTCGTTGAGCAATGCTTTTGTCTCTTATGTTTGGAATACAGGTGCTTCAATTTCTGAAATATGGGTAAATCAAGGAATGTACTATGTAGAGGTGGAAGATAGTATAGGTTGTAAGGCCGGAGATACCATAAGCATTAAGAACTATCCAACTCCAAAGGCTTTTTTTGTTGCGGATGCCGAATTGGTTGAAACCGATACTCCACTACAACTCACAAACCAATCGTACTGTAGCGGAGGCACAATTGTTTCAACTAATTGGACAATCAACCAACAAGCACTTGCAAACAGCTATCATTTATTGCACACGTTTAGCG
This sequence comes from Bacteroidetes bacterium UBA4408, assembly GCA_002389785.1. GTDB lineage: Bacteria > Bacteroidota > Bacteroidia > UBA4408 > UBA4408 > UBA4408. The sequence goes on along the minus strand of DGQS01000111.1, from coordinate 11,412 downwards.
ATACTGGAACGTACCTGGTAAAGTTAGTTGTTACTACGGATGATGGGTGTACGGATAGTTATGAAAGAGTTGTTCGTGCCGAAGGACTGCTACAGTTACCTAACATTATAACACCTAATAACGATGGAAGCAACGATGTGTTTATTATAAAGTATCTCAATACCGCTAAAACAAACAGATTAGTGATATATGATCGCTGGGGGCAAGTGGTTTTTGAAAGCAAGAAGTATGAAAATAATTGGAGCGCATCAAATGTAAAAGATGGGGTTTATTATGTGGTACTTCAAACAGAAGGCGAAAAAGAGCGCTCCGGAAATTTAACGATTACGCGTTAACAAAGCTGATACACTTTTCCCGGTAAGGATTTTACCAATCCGTTAAATTCAAGGTTTAACAACAATGCTGCTACTTTGCTCATGCTTAACTCCGAAAGTAAGGTTAAATCATCAACCGGCAAGTTGCCATGTTTGCTGAGGAGTTGAACAATTGTTTCCTCTTCGGTGCTTAGTTCAATAAATAGTTTTTGTTGCTTTGGACGCACTTTTTCTTCAGCTGTCCAGCCAAGCAGGTACTCAATATCTTTCGCCGATTCAATAAGAGCAGCTTTGTTTGTTTTAATTAGCCGATTACATCCTGTCGAAAAGGTATCGTTTAAACGACCCGGCACTGCAAAAACATCTCGGTTGTAAGAGTTCGCAATTTCGGCGGTAATCAGTGCTCCTCCTTTATTACTTGCTTCCACCACAATGGTTGCATCTGAAAGGCCGGCAACAATGCGGTTGCGTTTTGGAAAATTTTCGCGATCGGGATTTGTTTCACTAATAAAGTCGGTAAGTAAACCCCCCATTTCAATAATATTATTAGCCACGGTTTTATGTGCAGGTGGATACAAGCGATCGAGTCCGTGGGCAAGTACAGCTACTGTTTTTAATTCATGTTGCAGTGCAGCTTTATGTGCACAAATATCAATACCATAAGCCAAACCACTGATAATGGTAACTTGATGAATTTTTAATTCTTCAATCAGTTGTCGGGTAATTTTTTTACCGTACTCAGTTGCATTGCGAGTACCAACGATACTTAGCATTTTGCCTTGGTTAAAATTGGTAGTGCCTTTGTGGTACAAGAGTAGCGGGGCATCCTGACAATGCTTTAATCGCTTGGGGTAATTATCAGCTAAATAATACAACACTTCAATTTTATGTTGTTCAATAAATTTTACTTCTTTCTCGGCTTGTTTTAATACTTTTTGATGAAGGATAGAACTGGCGGTAGCTTCACCTAATCCTGGAATTTTTAATAATTGACTTTTTTTGGTTTTAAATACAGCAGTAGGACTTCCGCAATAAGCGATTAGCTTTTTAGCTGCAACATCCCCAACCCCGGGAATAAGAGTTAATGCAATTGAGTGATGCAGCAGTTGTTGCGACATCATAACAAGAAGAAATTAGAAATGGTACTCGCTGTAATTTTTAGAGAATTCGTTTGCAGCAAAACTGGTGTTGACTTGCAAGTTGTGGTATTCGTAGCTTTCATAAAAACCAAGATCGTCGTATACTTTTAAAAACACCGGAAGATTCGTTTTTTTAGTCACATACAATATCGTCTTATTGGAGTAATTATTGGGCACCAAAAGTTGCTTTCCTTCAATGTTCGCATTGTAATCTTTTATCCATTGATTGCGTTCCAAAATGCGGTATTCGCCACAATTAAACTCGTTGGCAATACTCGCAACCGTTTCGCCTTTTTCAACGGTGTAATTGATGTATTTAAAATCAGGATAACTGGCAAATAGTTTATAACATTCGGTATTATCCCAGGTAATATCTCCAATGTAAGTAAATATTTTTTCCAAAGGAATCCCTGCTTTAAAAATAGATGCACGGGTAGTTTTAGCAATGTATGCGAAGCCTAAATCATGAATGGTATGATGTTGATTTTTGCGCATAATATCGCCAAGGGGACTTAAATTTAGGGTGGTGTAAGGAAATCCATTTGGATACACCCAGCAATCGCCTTTATTTTCGCCTTGTACCCACAATACTTCAGTTCCTTTGTTAGGGTTTTTTAAAAACACTTTGCGTGGATTAACATTGATTTTTATTTCGGAAACTGCATTGTGATTAATTTTATTTACCCGTTCCGAAATATTCAAGGTATAGCGCATGGTTTTTACTTCCTGAATTGCATCAAACATTTTTTCAAGAATTTGCACACTCGTTAATGCCGGCTCATGCGAAAATACAGGAATTCCAATAAGCATTACTAACAGTAAGGTAAACTTAAACAAAGTGGTGTTTTTTACAAGATTCATGTGTTGTGCTGCATTACAAATATAGCATTGAATGGTGATTTTAAAAAGCCGTTTTATTACCTAATTATTTTAGGTTGATTGCAGGAAACGAGCGAGCATTTTTGACTAAATATTTTTATATTGTGAGCCATATTCAAGGTTACTAATGAACATAGTTAAGCTTGAAAAGTTCAAAATCTTTACAAAGTAAAATGAAATCAATATTCAATAAAGCCGATAATGAAGCGCTTATTTCGCGAATTAATAAACTTACTGCCGAATCCCAGCCTTTATGGGGCAAAATGGATGTTAGCCAAATGCTTGCACACATTACAACGCCGTTATTGGTAATGAAAGGTGAAGTGAAAATAAATTTCACTTTACTGGGAATGTTGTTTGGCAAAAGTCTTAAAAAAAAGTATTTGCGCGATCGTGGTTTCGGCAAAAATTTGCCAACCCATACCAAATTTAAAGTGGTTGACTCAAAACAATTTGCCGCTGAACAAAAAAAATTTATTGAATTATTGCAAGAACTTTTAACGAAGGGAACCGCCATAATTACCAAAAACAAACATCCTTTTTTTGGCAATATGAGCATTCAAGAATGGGAAGACATGATGTACCTGCACGTAGAGCATCATTTGAAACAATTTGGAGTATAGCATTGCTTCAATTAGTTTATGAAAGCTAAATTTATCACCCAACAACGATGGTATGGCATTTTTTGAAAGTGAAGTCGACGCGATAGTAAAAATTGAAGATCCAAAAACTAAATACGAACGTTTTTTTTCGCTGCTGTATATTTATATTGATGGGCAACATTCAGAGGTTGTTATTAAACTACTCAAAGAATTTATTGAAGAGGCCGAAAATAATGATACAGAGGGCTATGACGCTGTGTTTTATTGCAGTTTGGGGTATATCTATTTAAGTTTAGGAAAAAAGGACTTGTTCCTGGAATGTTACCAAATTGCACAAAGCCGATTTTCAAAAATAAAAACTCCTTCAGGGATTGCAATTTTTTATACTTATCAATCTATTGTTTCGTGGTTTGATGGCAAAAGAAATGACGGTTTCGACTTTATTTTTAAAAGCATTAAAGCGGTTGAAAATACTCCGTTTGACGAAGTAAATGGATGGTGCCACTACACGCTTGCTACCTATCAATTTGACTCCAATCAGCTGATAGAGGCAGAAGAAAATTATACCAAATCGTTAGCGTATTTTAAACAAAGCAAAACGAAATACGGTTATGCGCGCACCAGCAATGGTTTAGCATCTATAAAAATTAGACAAGAAAAATTACAAGAGGCGGCAGAAATACTAAATGAAATTAGAGAAATATATGTTTATCACGACAAGCTTTCCGGCTTATCGCGTGCGCTAACCGATTTGGGTGTTATTGAATTTAAGTTAAAGCGTTTTGACGAAGCCATTACATTACACGAGCATGCTTACCAAATGCGCATTAAAACATCCAATATACAAGGACAAATAACCTCACTAATTGAACTGGGTCAGGTGTACCTGGAAGTTAAAGAGTATCGCAAAGCAGCACAAAAACTAGAAATAGCAGCAAAGCTTTCTGAAAAAAATACTTTTAAAGCAAAGGCTTATAGAGCGCATGAATTGTTAGCACGATTGTATAAGGAAGAAGGAAATCTACTTAAATCACTTGAACATTTAGAGCGTTATTTTGAATTAAAAACCCAAGTACTGGCGGATGAAAGTAATGGAAGGTTAAAACTTATTCAAACCCAGTTGCTTGCTGAAGAATCACTGAAACGAGCGAATTTAGAGGAGCAAAACAACCTTGAGTTGAGAAAGGCTTACTCAATAATTGAACAAAAAAATTCAGAAATACTTCAATCGATCGACTACGCAAAACGTATTCAAAAGGCGATTTTACCGGGTAAAAAATTACTTGATTACTATTTCCCTTCGCAGTTTATTTTTTATCGCCCCAAAGATATTGTGGCAGGTGATTTTTATTGGTTTAAAAACACTGGATCCAAATTGTTTTTTGCAGTATGCGATAGCACCGGCCATGGTGTTCCGGGAGCCTTTGTTTCACTGGTTTGTAATCAAGCACTGAATCGTGCGGTAACCGAGTTTAATTTACAAACCCCGGCACTAATTTTAGATAAAGTAAATGAACTTATAGTAGAAGCATTTTCAGAAAATGAACACGAAGAGATCAATGATGGTATGGATGCTTCGCTGCTTATGATGGATGTAAAAAATAATCAACTCGAATGGGCAGGAGCCAACAACCCTCTATGGATTGTTACTACTTCAGGAGATGAAGTTATTTTAACGGAGCTAAAAGGCAATAAACAACCGGTAGGAAAATTTGATTTTACCCAGCCTTTTACGAATCATCATTTACCTTTAATTAAAGGAGCAAACTATTATTTATTTAGTGATGGCTTTGCTGATCAGTTCGGTGGGCCGGATTGGGAAAAGGGAGGTAAAAAATTTTCGCAAAAACGATTTAAGGAACTTATTTGCTCACTGGCTCACACTAACATGGGTGAACAAGAACAGATGATTGAAAAATCGTTTTTAGAATGGAAAAATAAGGGTGATCAAATAGACGATATTTTAGTGGCAGGAATTTCTTTTTAGAAAGTTTGTTGTAAAAAAATAAGCAGTTTAATACAACAAATTATTATAAGGGTAGCGGATCACATGCAGCGCTTTCACTTTTTCGTAAATTGTTTTTCTAAACTCTTCTACATTTTCTTTTTCGGTGGCCGAAATAAAAAGACAGGGAGTGTTTAGTTTCGACATCCAGCTTTTTTTTAGTGTTTCAAGCGTTAAGTTTTCGCGTAAAATTGGAGTTAAATCATCTGCATCCTTTTCAATAAAACTATACTTGTCAATTTTATTAAAAACTAAAATAGTTGGTTTATCAAGTGCCTTAATGTCGCGCAAGGTTTCGTTTACCACCTGAATGTGAGCTTCAAAATTGGGATGCGAAATATCTACCACATGCAAAATTAAATCTGCCTCGCGCACTTCATCAAGCGTTGATTTAAAACTTTCAATTAAATGGGTGGGCAATTTTCGAATAAATCCAACCGTATCTGACAACAAAAAAGGAAGGTTATCAATGACTACTTTTCGCACGGTAGTATCGAGCGTAGCAAACAGCTTATTTTCAGCAAACACTTCACTCTTGCTTAGCAAATTCATAATGGTACTCTTGCCTACATTGGTATATCCTACAAGGGCTACACGAATTAATTCGGAACGATTTTTTCGTTGCGTTGCCATTTGTTTGTCAATTTGCTTGAGTTGTTCTTTCAGCAAGGATATTTTTTGACGCACAATTCTACGATCGGTTTCTATTTCCTTTTCACCTGCTCCACCGCGGGTGCCGGTTCCTCCACGCTGTCGCTCAAGGTGTGTCCACAAGCCGGTAAGGCGCGGCAACATATATTCATAATAAGCAAGTTCGGTTTGGGTTTTTGCATGCGCTGTTTGTGCTCGTGCCGCAAAAATATCGAGTATTAAATTGTTTCGGTCAATGATTTTACGCTTGAGTGTTTTCTCAATGTTGCGTAATTGAGAGGGACTTAACTCATCATCAAAAACTACCCAGTCAACCTCATGTGCATCGATGTATTGCCGTAATTCTTCCAATTTTCCAGACCCAATGAACGAACGAGGATCAGGATTAGCAAGGCGTTGTGTAAATCGCTTCAGCGGAATGGCTCCTGCAGTTTCAATTAAAAATTGCAATTCGTCAAGGTACTCGGTAATAAGTACCTCGTCTTGTTGCTGATTGATAACTCCTACAAGTATGGCTGTAGCTTGTTTTTTACCGGTTTCGTGCAAGGTTATTTCGTTTACAAATTAATGCTTCATCGTTTTTACATAAACAGCTACAGCATGTATTTGCTCGGCGGTTAATTGATCTTTAAAGGCAGTCATATTGCCTTTACCGTTGGCTACCAAATCAGCAACACCGGCTTCATCCAGCGACGAAAGGGTAAGGTCGAGTGCCCCCATAAATCCTTTGTTTCCATCTTGTCCGTGGCATTTAACACAGTAATTGGTGTACACGGTTTGTCCAACCATCAAAGTGTCGCTCGAGTTAAGACCCATATCGTTACTACCCACTGCTCTTTGTTTGCGGCTCATTTCGGCCAATCCGTACGACATAATAATCATGAGCAGGGATACTATAGCCAGCACCTTATTCGATTTTTTGTAGGCGATTACAGCAACCGGTATGGAAGCCAAAACAAGGCAAATTTTAATAATTTGAAATGATTTTATATTTCCAATTTCAACCAACATCCAAATCCCTGTAATAAGGAAACTAGCGCTAACTATCATTTCGAGAACCTTGGTAAGCTTTTTAAATTTCTCTAAATTTTCGGTTTGATTGGCAACAAGTAGAATTGTTTTGATAAGGTAAATCAATAAAAACAGAATTACCGATACTTTGTGGATAGTTAATAGATTCATGTGTTGGTGTGTTTAGTGTATGAACGAATTCAAAAATTTAAAGATATCCTAATTTACTTTTCACGCGTGCTAAAGTTTCTTGCGCTATTTTTTTGGCTTTTTCCTCCCCAATTTTCAACTTATTTTCCAGTTCATCTGTATGCGTCATAAAGTAATTAAAGTGTTCACGCTGCGATTTAAAAGTAGTCAAAATACAATCAAGTAAAGCCGTTTTTGCGTGCCCGTAACCAAATCCTCCGCGCAAATAATTTTGGCGCATGGTTTCGGTTTCTTCGGCACTTGCAATTAGTTTATACAAATTAAAAGTGTTATCACTGTCCGGATTCTTCGGCTCTTCCAACGATTTGCTATCGCTAACAATGCTCATCACTACTTTTTTAAGCTCCTTTTCGGGAAGAAAAATATTGATGAAATTATTATAGCTTTTACTCATCTTTTGTCCGTCGATTCCGGGAACTATCATTACACGTTCGTCAATCAGTGCTTCCGGTATAACAAATGTTTCGCCCATGAGGTAATTAAATTTTTCGCCTATGTCGCGCGTCATTTCCAGGTGTTGTAATTGATCTTTTCCAACCGGAACAAACTGTGCATCGTACAACAAAATATCGGCAGCCATCAACACGGGATAGGTAAACAATCCGGCATTTACATCCGACAAGCGCTCTGATTTATCCTTAAACGAATGCGCATTGGCCAACATCGGGTAAGGGGTAAAACAGTTTAAATACCAGGTTAATTCGGCAACTTCGGTAACTCTACTTTGGCGATAGAAAATATTTTTATCGGTATCAAATCCAAATGCCAACCAAGCCGCTGCAGTGCTAAGCGTGTTGGTTTTAATGGTGTTTGCATCTTTAACAGAGGTAAGCGTGTGCAAATCGGCAATAAAAAACAGGGATAAATTTTCCGTTTTTTTCGACAATTCAATTGCAGGCAAAATAGCTCCGAGTATATTCCCTAAATGAGGAACTCCTGTGCTTTGAACGCCTGTAAGTATGCGAGACATAGTTTGGGATAAATAAAATTTTGTGTCGCAAAAGTAAGATTATTGTTTAAAAGAATTAAGAAAACATTTGTCCCTAAACACACACAAAAATTATTTTTTGAATTGTTGGCAAGTAAAAGCAATTTTTAGAAAAGTTTTCCTCATCAATTTTTTTAAGATATTTGCCAGCAGCAATCCCTGTTAAACTGTAAGTATGGCCGATGAGCTAAAGAAAAAAAAGGAAAGCCGTTTTTTTTATCGCATTAAAAATAAATTCCGTTTGGTAATTATGAACGATGCCACCTTCGAAGAAAAGGCATCCTTTGTACTTACTCCACTCAACGTTTTTGTTTTTGTAGGTGTACTTACCTTGTTTTTGATTGTGGTAGTGAGCTACATTATTGCCTTTACTCCCTTGCGCGAATACATTCCCGGATATGCCGATGTGAACATGCGCCGCAATATAAAAACGCTTGCGCTACGGGTGGATTCATTAGATGAAGCTTTGCGTAACAAAGAGATGAACATTGCAAACCTTGCCGATATTATAAACGACAAATTAGAAAACCCAAAAATAAATCCCACGCAAAAGGACAGCACTAAAAAGTACGATAAACTCACCCTGCGCGCCTCAGTGGATGATTCGTTGATGCGTAATGAGATTGAGAATCAAAGTAAGTATAGTTTAGCATTAGGCGTTGAAAGTTCTGCCAAAAGCGGGATTCGGAATTTTTTCTTTTTTGTTCCCCTCAAAGGTGTTGTTACCGATTCGTACAAATCAGGGACTTCGCATTATGGTGTTGACATTACGGCTCCCGAAAACGAAGCCATTAAGGCTACGCTCGACGGAACCGTAATTCTTGCTAATTGGACTTCCGAAACCGGATACATTATTCAACTGCAACACGAAAACAGTTTAGTAAGTATTTACAAACACAATTCGGTGTTGCTAAAAAAAGTAGGCGACCGTGTAAATGCCGGTGAAGCAATTGCAATTATCGGAAACTCCGGCGAACTCACAACCGGCCCACATTTGCATTTTGAGCTTAGGTTCAATGGACTTCCCGTGGATCCCCAAGAATACATGAGTTTTAATTAGAAAGTGCGGTTAATAAAGCCGTTGAAAATTCATGTTGTAGAAGTTTTTTCTGGCGCATAATTGCGTAATTTTGTGAAAACCTCTAGCATCATGAAAATCAAGTTTTTACTAAAAGCGTTGCTTGTACAGATATGCATCATTAGCACATTGCAAGTACGAGCCTCTTTAAATAACTATAATTTTACTCAACAAGTCGATACCATTTCTCCTCTCATAGGAGGAACCAATTTAGTTGCTTACTATCACAATACAACGGTTTATTACGGCGCCGCTAATCAGCCTTACGGTACAACCAATGCCAACAATTTGTTTTTTAGTGGAATTCCAATCGGCTTTAATTTTATTGTAGATGGTCAGGTAAATACGGTTTTTGGAATAAATTCAAGAGGTTATTTGATGTTGGGAAATAACTCTTTAAACATGAAAGTAACCCCTGCAACTAATCCTATTTCGGGTAAAGTAAGTGCAACAGTTATTTCGGCTTTAGGAGGTTATTTGTGTCAAACCAATGCATCTCGAATACATTATTCAACCATGGGCGCTGCCCCTAATCGCATTTTAGCGGTACAGTTTGATAATATGGCAAGACGCTATTCCATGAATAACGATAGCCTCAGTTTTCAAATTCGCTTGTATGAAGGAACTAATAAAATTCAATTTATTTATCACAAACTTTCGGTGCTGAAACAAGGTGCCGATCAGTATTTTGAAATAGGAATTAGGGGAATTGATTCAAGCAATTACAGCAATCGCCGTTTAACCGGAAACTGGGAAAACAGCAGCTGGGGATACACCAACAAGAGCACTTGTATGCTCGGAAAATATAACTATCCTGCATTGGGCACAAGTTTCACTTTTAGTCCACCGGATACCGCTTGCATTGCCTCAAATTTAAGCGGAACAATTTTTCCAAGCAGTTATGCTGTATCGGCTACAGATACTTTTACGCTTATTTTGGATGCAGTTAATTTAGCCGCAAATACTAGCATTGAGTGGCAAAAATCTACCGACAGTGTGAACTATACTCCACTGCCAAGTTTAGCAACGCGGTTTACTTTTTTATCTCAAGATAGTACTGCTTTTTATCGATGCAAACTCAGTTGTGGAACAACTAATTATTTCACCAATAATTTAAAAATCACTCAGCTCTATAATATGCAAACGTATTGTAGTTCTTACTCACGCTATTCTAATGCAATTAATATAGGTCAAGTTAAATTTTCGAATTTGCTAAATGGAAATGCTGTTCCGGCGCTAAGTTCGCAGGTTTTTAATGCGTTTACCGATTATTGCAATGTAGCACCCGCAGTGGTTAATCAGGGAGCCAATTATGAATTATCTGTGAAAGAAATTTTTCATGTGAATTACATAAAATCGGGTGTAATGGTTTTTATCGATTACAACAAAGACGGAGTTTTTGATAACACCACAGAAACTATTTTTTTAGGTAAAACCAAAAGTGGTGTCAACGGATATGAAGCTCGCAGTTTTATACAAATTCCCGATTCTGCGCCGCTTGGATTAACCAAAATGCGTATTGTATTGTACGACCCCAATACCCAACTACCTGTTGAACCTTGCGATGCAACCTTTTATGGCGAAACCGAAGATTACCTGGTACAAATTATGCCTGCACAACCGTGCACATCCGTGCCTGATACATTGTACACAGGAGCTTCAGTAACCGAAGTTTGTAGCACGGTTAGTTTCCGCATATTTGTTGCCAGTGCTTTGGGTTCGGGATATACCTTTCAATGGTTTGTTTCAACCGATTCGTTGAATTGGGCCAGTATACCGGGAGCTACCTCTAACGCATATTTTTTAAGTCAAAATCAACAAAGTTTTTACAAATGTTTAGTAACTTGTTCGGGAGCCGATTCGGTTTATACCCTCCCTTTAAGGGTAGGCTCATCGCCCTTTTACTTGTGCTATTGCGATTTCAAGGCAATCAATCCTTCTTTGTATCAAATCAAAAACGTAAACCTCTCAACCCTTGATAATACTTCCGGCAGTAAACAAAAACTTTATTCCAATTATACGTCCATCACACCTGCACCACTTGTTAAAGGTGGGAAATATAATTTTTCGGTTACGTATGAAGCCGAATATTATAAATCAACCATGCTCATAAAAGCATACATCGATTACGACCGAAATGGAGTATTTGGAAACAAAGCAAACGAAATTATCTCACTCGGAGCCTTAGCTTTTTCATCACAATTATCCAATACAAAATCAATTTTACTAAGCGTTCCCGATTCAGCTAACATTGGTATTACCGGACTAAGAATTGCCTATTGGGAAGTAAATTCAAATTCGAGCAATAACGGATGCGGTTCTTTCAATCACGGTGAGGTAGAAGATTATTTAGTAAACATAATGGATGCCGATTCATGTGTTTCACCGGTATTACCGGGATTTGCATTGGCCAAAGAAACAATGATTTGTAAAGGCAAGGCAGCGCATCTTTCCTTGGGTGGAATAAACTATTCACCCAACTATTTGTATCAATGGCAATCGTCAATTGATAGCTTGAACTGGAATAGTGTTGCC
>DGQS01000025.1 GCA_002389785.1 Bacteroidetes bacterium UBA4408 | reverse complement strand
GAGATGGAATTTTATTGTTTGATTTAACCGATAAAAAGGTTTGGGGTAAGGCAGTTAAAGATACTGCAGGCATTGAGGATTTTTATCAAAAAAATAAAAACAATTACATGTGGGAAGAAAGAGTTGAAGCTACCATTTATACATGTGCAAATACTGCAATAGCTGACCAAACCCGCAAGTTAATTAAGAAGCAAGAGAAATCAAACATCTCCAACGATTCATTAATGAACATCGTAAACAAAGATTCTCAATTGAATTTAAAAATTGAAAATGGCAAATTTTTGAAGAACGAAAACGACATGGTAGATAAAGTAAAATGGCAAGTTGGAATTTCAGAAAATATGACCAAAAACAATCAAGTGATTTTTGTGAAAATTAATAAAGTATTGCCTCCGGATGTAAAAAAATTAAGTGAAGCCAGAGGCCTTGTTACATCAGATTATCAAAACTATCTTGAAAAAGAATGGATTGAAAGTTTGCGTAAAAAATACTCAGTAAACATTGATCGTTCAGTTTTAAGTACGGTTAAATAATAGCTAAATTAATTTATGAGAAGCAGCCTTTCGGATATTCCGGAAGGCTGTTTTTGTTTGCTTTCCTATATTTGCAGTATACAACATGTTTTATACTTTAATTCCTATGAAAATTAAATTTTTGTTTTTGTATTTTATAATTTGCTTTGTAAAAATCACCTTTGCTTCCTCTCTGCTATCAGGTCCCATGATAGGCTACATCGAACACCGCGAAGTAATGCTTTGTATGGAAGTTGCTACAACAGTTAAAAAAGTTCAAATTTTGTACTTTGAAAAAGCCCATCCAGAGCTAAAAATAAAGGTGGATTATAAAGGCGAATTAGGTAAACGTTTTAATCCAATTAAAATAAAATTGAATGATCTTTCAATGAATACTGTTTATGGGTATGAACTAATTTTAGATGATAAAAAAGTAACTTTTCCTTTCGCAACCGAATTTAAAACTAAGGATTTATGGGAGTGGCGTAAACCTGCACCCGATTTTTCATTCCTCATTGGTAGTTGCACTTATATAAATGACAGTGCATACGATAGACCTGGAAAGCCATATGGTGCATCCCCGGAAATTCTTACTACCATGGGAAATATGTCGAGTGAATTTATGATTTGGAGTGGTGATAATTTGTATTATCGTGAAGCCGATTATAGCTCAGAATGGGGCATGAAGTATCGTTATTCACACGATTTTAGTATTCCACAATTACAAAAATTACGTGCAACTCGAGCTAATTATGCTATTTGGGATGATCACGATTATGGCCCCGACGATGCAAATAAATCTTGGGAATATAAAAAGGAAGCCTTGCAACTTTTTTCTTCGTATTGGGGAAATAAAACTTTTGGAGAGCCCGATAATGAAGGTATCTATACTAAATTTAAATGGAGCGATGCAGAGTTTTTTTTAATGGACGATCGTTATCATCGATCACCAAATGAGTTGCAAGATAGTATTAATGGCAAACCAAATTATGCAAAGCAATTTTATGGGCAAAAGCAGTTGGAATGGCTGAAAACAAGTTTAATTTCGTCAAGAAGTCTTTTCAAATTTATTGTAACGGGTGGGCAAATGCTTAATCCAATGGCCGATAAGGAGTGTTTTCGATTTTACCCTGCTGAGTTTAATGAGTTGATGAATTTTATTGTGGAGAATAAAATTAACGGTGTATTGTTTTTAAGTGGCGACAGGCATTTTTCGGAAATGATCAAGTACACTCCTGCTAATTTTTATCCGCTTTATGATTTTACCTGTTCAAGTATTACATCCGGAATTCATAACATCAGCAACAAGCCCGAATTTACCAACCCTAACCGGGTGGATGGTTCCTTACTACTCGAAAATAATTTTGGTAAAATTTCTTTACTTGGGAATAAAGGAGAACGTATAGTACAATTCGAAACTTATTCTGCAACAGGTGAACTAAAATGGAAATTTCATATTAGTGAGAAGGAGCTTAAAACAAAAAACTAAGTAGTTAATTATTTATGCTTCACGAATTAAACGATACCATTGTTGCACCAGCATCTGCTCCCGGAATTGGAGCAATCGCCTTAATTCGTATTTCAGGAAAGGAAGCGCTTTCAATTTGTTCTGCCATATTTTATTCGCCTTCAGGGAAACAAAATTTAGCGACTAAAAAATCACACACTGCACATTTTGGAAGTATTCGCGACGGTAGTTTGTTGATCGATGAAGTAGTTGCAACCTTGTTTTTAGGTCCTCGTTCCTTTACAGGAGAAACCACGGTTGAATTAAGTTGTCATGGGTCGCCATATATTCAACAGCAAATTATTTCCTTGTTATTGAAAAAAGGAGCACGTATGGCTCGCGCCGGTGAATTCACCATGCGTGCATTTTTAAATGGAAAATTAGATTTAAGTCAGGCAGAGGCGGTAGCGGATGTGATTGCCGCAGATACGGAAGGAGCACATAAGCTCGCATTACAACAGATGCGGGGAGGATTTAGTAGCGATATTCGGTCGATGCGGCAACAGCTTATTGATTTTGCAGCACTCATGGAATTAGAGCTTGATTTTTCGGAAGAAGATGTTGAGTTTGCTAACCGTGAGCAATTTGTGCAATTAGTAAAAAGCATACAATTAAAATTATTGCCCTTGATCGATTCATTTAAATTGGGAAATGTTATAAAAAATGGTGTACCTGTTGCAATTGCCGGAAAGCCCAATGCCGGAAAATCTACCTTACTCAATACCTTGTTGAATGAAGAACGAGCATTGGTGAGCGAAATAGCAGGTACTACGCGTGACAGCATAGAAGAAGTGTTAAATGTAAATGGCGTTGCTTACCGGTTTATTGATACGGCAGGACTGCGAGAAACTGAGGACAGTATTGAAAAAATGGGAGTGGAGAAGAGTTATGAGAAAATAAAAAATGCAGGAATTTTGTTGTATGTAGTGGATGCTACAGAGATTCATACAAGTCAAGATTTGACTGAAGTTATAGCCCAAGCATCAGCCTTTCAATTACCTTATTTGGTATTGGCTAATAAAAGTGATTTATGCACTCCCGACATGATTAATCAATTTACCCTTACCAAAAATGTACTTAGTATTTCAGCTAAGCAAAAAGACGGAATAGTAGACATTAAGAATGCTTTGGGTAAATTACTTTTTGATGATGATATAGCAAGGCATTCTGAAATAGTAACAAATATGCGGCATTATGATGGGCTGAAAAAATCGTTTGCTGCCTTGGACGATGTTTTAAAAGGGGTTCAACAAAGACTTACGACTGAACTAATAGCTTTAGATCTGCGAAGAGCGCTTGCTTACATGGGTGAGTTAAGTGGAGAAATATCTAACGAGCAGGTATTGGATTCAATTTTTTCCAGGTTCTGTATCGGAAAGTAATTTAGTA
>DGQS01000117.1 GCA_002389785.1 Bacteroidetes bacterium UBA4408 | reverse complement strand
TATTGGGCAAGGCAACAAGTTACCGAACGACTCAAAATTGCTGAGCAACAAATTCCAAAAGGCATTGGTTCACCTGAATTGGCGCCTGTTACAACCGGCTTAGGTGAAATATATCAGTATGTGGTTAGGCCTAAACCCGGATACGAAAAAAAGTATAGTGCCACTGAATTACGCACCATTCAAGATTGGATTGTGCGACGTCAATTGCTCGGTGTTAAAGGAGTTGCTGACGTAAGCAGCTTTGGCGGAAGTGTGAAGCAGTATGAAATTGCTGTAAAGGTAAACCAGTTAAACGCTTATAATCTTAGTGTAAATGACGTTTTTACTGCCCTCGAAAAAAATAATGAGAATACAGGTGGGGCTTACATTGAGAAAGCTGGCACTGTGTTGTATATCCGCACCGAAGGCTTGCTAAAATCAGTTGACGATATTAAAAATTGCCTGGTTAAAACTACGCACAATGGCACACCCTTATTGATTCGCGATATTGCTGAAGTTCGCATTGGCACTGCCACACGTTACGGAGCAATTACCTACAATGATAAAGGTGAAGTGGCAGGCGCTGTGGTTATGATGATTAAGGGCGAAAACAGTAGTAGAGTCATTAAAGACGTAAAAGAAAAAATAGCTCAAATAAAAAAAACACTGCCGGAAGGAGTTGAACTGGAGCCTTTTTTAGACCGTACAAAAATGGTGAACAGTGCTATCAATACTGTTTCAAAAAATTTGCTCGAAGGAGCACTCATCATCATTTTTGTGTTAGTACTGTTTTTAGGAAATATGCGCGCAGGAATTGTAGTTGCATCGGTAATTCCTTTAGCTATGCTCTTTGCAATTATTTTGATGAATTTATTTGGTGTGAGTGGAAACCTAATGAGCCTAGGAGCACTCGACTTTGGGTTAATTGTTGACGGAGCGGTAATTATTGTAGAAGCTGTAATGCATGGCTTAACACACTCAAAAATTAGCGGCAACACAAAAACAATTTCACAAAACGAAATGGATAACAAAGTAATCAATGCGGCCGGAAAAATGATGAATAGCGCTGTATTTGGACAATTGATAATTTTAATTGTGTACCTACCAATTTTAACCTTAGTTGGAATCGAAGGAAAAATGTTTAAACCAATGGCCCAAACGGTAGCCTTCGCATTAATTGGTGCATTCTTGCTTTCACTAACCTATGTGCCCATGATGAGCGCTTTGTTTTTGAGTAAAACACTTTCACACAAACAAACTTTTTCGGATAAATTCATGCACGCAGTAGAAGGAATGTATCAGCGTTCTTTGCAAAAAGTATTGCTCATTCCTAAAACCATCATTGCGACTACCTTAATTTTATTTGCTGTTTCGCTATTTGTATTTGCAAGGATGGGTGGTGAATTTATTCCCGAGTTACCCGAAGGTGATTTTGCAGTTGATACGCGAGTACTAACCGGAAGTAGTATTGAAACTTCTGTAGATGCAATTCAAAAATCGGCACATCTGTTATTGGCTAAATTTCCTGAAATTGAAAAAATTGTTGGCAAAACAGGAAGTGGTGAAATCCCTACTGACCCAATGCCAATGGAAGCTTCCGATATGATGATAATTTTAAAGGATAAAGCGAGCTGGACATCGGCTAAGGAATGGGATGAATTAGCTGAAAAAATGAAAGCTGAATTGACTGCAGTTCCCGGAGTTACGTATAGTTTTCAATATCCGGTTGCCATGCGCTTTAATGAACTGATGACAGGCTCAAAGCAAGATGTCGTTTGCAAAATAGTGGGCGAAAATCTGGACACCTTATCACGTTATGCAAAATTACTCGGCAATGTTGTGAATGGCATCAAAGGCGCTATAAACTGCTATGTTGAACCTATTGATGGACTTCCTCAATTAATTATTACCTATAACCGCTCAGCAATGGCGCAATATTCAGTAAACATACAGGAAGTAAATAAAATTGTAAATACAGCATTCGCCGGTCAAAGCTGTGGACTGGTTTACGAAGATGAAAAACGATTCGACCTTGTAGTTCGACTTGCCGATGAACAACGCACCAATTTGGAAGATGTGCAAAATTTATTAATTCCATTACCGGGTGGAAATCAAATTCCATTACACCAACTGGCCGAGGTTTCAATAAAAGAAAGCATCAATCAAATTCAACGTGACGACGCGAAACGAAGAATTGTAGTTGGATTCAATGTGCATGAGCGGGATGTAGAAACCATAGTTGAAGACCTCAAAAGTGAAGTTGAGAAAAAAATTAAAATTCCAAGCGGCTACTACATTACTTATGGTGGTGCCTTCGAAAATTTAAATGCTGCGAAAAAGCGATTGAGTTTAGCGGTTCCGCTTTCACTTGCATTAATACTCGTACTGCTCTATTTTGCATTTCAATCAATAAAGCAAGGTTTGATGATTTATACAGCTATTCCGCTTTCGGCTATTGGAGGAATACTGTTTCTGGCTGCTCGAGGTATGCCTTTTAGCATAAGTGCCGGGGTAGGATTTATTGCCTTGTTTGGAGTAGCAGTTTTGAATGGCATTGTGTTGTTGGCAGAGTTTAACCGTATTCGGCAAAATGGTGAAAGTAATTTACAGCAGGTTGTTATCAAAGGCAGCATTAGTAGATTGCGTCCGGTTTTGATGACCGCATTAGTTGCATCTTTAGGATTTTTACCAATGGCTCTGAGCAACGGTGATGGAGCCGAAGTTCAGCGCCCACTTGCAACAGTGGTCATTGGAGGATTAATGAGTGCCACATTACTCACTTTGTTTGTATTGCCTTTGTTGTATGTGATTTTTGAAAATAGAAAGGTGAGAAACTCAAAAGTAAAGTCGTTGGTTTCTGTTTTATTAATTGTTTGTCTGGTAATTTCAACATCAAAACTACACGCACAGAATGCAGTTAACGGCTATTCAAAACTTAGTTTGCAACAAGCAATTGATACTGCACTTAAGAGTAATTACGCTACAAGGGCTGACAGAGAGCTTGCTGAATATCAAAAAAAATTAATCAAGGCTTCAGTGGATATTCCTTCTACCAATGTACAAGCCGAATACGGTCAATTAAATTCGAGCTATAACGATACCCGTTACAGTATTTCTCAGAGCATACAATTTCCAACAGTTTACGCACGACAAAAATCGGTGCAAAATCAAACCTACCAAACGAGTGTATTGGCTGCTAAACTTTCTGCGTCTGAATTAAAAAGACAAGTAACAGCTAGTTATTATGAACTTGTTTATTTGCATGACAAATACAAATTGTTGGTCAAGATGGACAGCCTTTTTCAAGTATATCTTCAACAAAATCAACTTCGATTTGATAAGGGTGATATCAACTTGTTGCAAAAGCTTACAATCGAAAATCAACATGCCCAACTACTTTTACAATTGCAAACACTGCTACAGGATAAGGAAATTGCCCTTTTGAATTTTAATTTCTTACTCAATGCTTCCAATAAATATGAGCCAGAATTACTTCCAAACAAACTGAATTTTACCTCCTCCATCGAAGCAAAAAGCTTTTCAAATCATTTGCAAATTCAAGTACTTCAACATCAGGAGTTAAGTGCGCAACAACAACTTAAATTGCAAAGAGCGAAATTGCTTCCCTCACTTACTTTAAGCTTTGCTTCAATGAGCATGCAAGGAGTAGGCGCGGATAATAAGTATTATTCAAAAACAACACATTTTAATGCGCTTCAAGTTGGCTTGGCGCTTCCCATATTTTATGGTGCACAACGAGCGCAAATTAAAGCTGCTCAAAAAATGCATC
>DGQS01000193.1 GCA_002389785.1 Bacteroidetes bacterium UBA4408 | reverse complement strand
TGATTTCGCTCATCAAAAAAACTTTGTGACTTACCCGGCTTTAGTTTTACGGAACTTTTTCCAAATAACCTCATGATAAATGCAAGCGGTGTTAGAAACAGGAAGAACACTGCTCCCATTAAAACTTTACCCATAACTGCACCCATTAATTCAGCAAGTTTCAGCCAAAGGCGGGTAACTATAGTGGTTAAATAGGTCGAAAACAAACCAATAGCCGCAAGTAAAACAGATAAAGTTAAAAGTGCCTTCACGTGAAAAATTAGATGCAGGATTAAAAATCCAAAGCACATTCCCAAGATGGTTTCCAGTTTTTTTTCGCGGTTCATCGGCTTAAAATAAGGTATAAATAAATGGCGCTATGGCTGATGCTCCACCCAAAACTATGATCACTCCCAAGAGCAGAAGTACAATAATTACCGGTGCAAGCCACCATTTTTTTCTGTTTTTCAAAAAATTCCAGATGTCTTTTAAAAAGTCCATGAGTTAATTAAGGTTAAGTTTCGATTTTACAAATATACTATCTACACTTGGAAGTAGCGCATTAGCAACAGTTTCGCCTCCAAGTGGCGATAAATGGCAATAATCAATCAGCAATTGCTTTTGACTCAATGCAGGAGTATTGAACGCCGGATTTAAATCCACAAAGGGAACTTGGTATTTGTTGCTGAGAGTTTTCAAATAAGCAAGTACTTGAGGATATAATTTTTGAATCGCTTCATCCGTATGTAAAAAGGCTTTTTCGGCAGACGACAAATTTGTTTTATTTCGTAAAACAAGCATAGGCTGTAAGCTAACAATGGATTCAACTCCGTTAGCTTTTAAAATTAGCAGATTGGCTTCAATCGCTCTTAAAAAATCTTGTTGAGCAGTTTTTTTATGCGCAGCAATTAGTTCTGCATCACTGGTAAAATCTTTGCCCGAGCGTATGCTTAATTTATCGTAGGAACTTGCATCGTTGTTGAGCATCCAGGAATAAACACCTCTTGCAAAACCGCTGTATTTGCTAAGCCACAGCCAGCCATAAGTAAACCAACCACCAATACTGGGTTGTTGCAATCGGGGTTTCCAAAACTGATACCGATTGCTTCCCATGTAATCGAATTCGGGATTGGTAAAATAATGATCGTTTGCACCATCCATAAACACAACCAAGTCGGGTGAATAATTGAGCAATTCGCTAAGTAAATAAGCAGTATGTTGAAATACCTGATAACCGGTAACTGCAGCATTTATTACTTCAATTTTTTTACCGGGATGCAAGGCTTTCAGTTTTTGTTCGAGATAATAATCTACAGTCTCGTTCATGTAAATATGCACCAAAGGATAGGGTGGTGCAGAGCTAATGCCGTGTGCAGCCGAGCCACCCATAAAAAACACTCTAAATGTACCAGCCGGTTTTACTTTGCTAACCTCTGTGCTTCTTCTGAAACCTTGACCATTTATAAGTATCCAATCTTTCTTACCATCGCCTTCTTTAAAATTCGGAATGTGAGAATAAATGCGGTATGAATCAAATTGAAACTTTGGTTTACTTGATTTTTTTAGAACAAATGATAGATACACTCTGCCAAAAAGTTCGAGGCAAATAATTAAAAATACAGTAATAAATGCGATGTATTTCCAATTGAGACTGGCAAAAAATTTCTTCATTTTTTTAGGCTTCCTGATTTTTTGTTTTCAAAATTTTACACTTAATCCAATTTAAATTCCTCTTTCCAGCTGTCCTTTTCGGTCCACTCGGGTTGGTTTTTTTTATCAAACAATATATTGCCAATTACTAAATAATCCATTTCGGTACGCATGAGGCATTTATAGGCGTCTTCGGGAGTGCAAACAATTGGTTCGCCTCGCACATTAAAACTGGTATTCACAATTACACTGTAGCCGGTAAGTTTTTTAAATGCTTCTATTAATTCATAGTAACGAGCATTTGTTTCTTTATGAACGGTTTGTATTCGCGCCGAATAATCAATATGTGTAATCGAAGGCAGATCACTACGCAAGTAGTATAGTTTTTCTTTCAGCGATAAGGAAGCATAGTTTTCAGGAACTACTTTTCTTCTATCTTGATTTACGTCTTGTACAAGCAACATATATGGGGAAGTGCCCTTTAGCTGAAAATAATTCTTTGCATCTTCAGCTAAAACGGATGGGGCAAAGGGTCTGAATCCTTCTCGGTATTTTATTTTAAGATTTAATTTCTTTTGCATTTCAGGATTTCGAGCATCGCCTATGATACTTCTGTTTCCTAATGCACGTGGTCCAAATTCCATGCGGCCTTGAAACCAGCCAATCACATTTCCATCAGCAAGCAAAGCTGCAGTTTTTGCAGCCAATGCCGAAAATGAACTAAACTCTTCGAAATTGGCAACATACTTTTTGGCCATTTTTCGTGTGTCGTGATCAGCGTATTCAGGACCCAAGTAAGCACCTTTCATTTCATCGGCTTGGGTAGTTGTTTCTCGAGGTTTATCAAAATAAATATAGTGCGCAGTATATGCTGCACCTAATGCGCCACCCGCATCACCTGCAGCCGGTTGGATAAATAGGTTTGAAAAAATTTCAACATTTTGAAGTTTTCCATTTGCCACACAATTTAATGCCACGCCACCCGCCAAACAGATGTTGTTGCTTCCTGTGAGCCGTTTAGCTTCCTTGGCCATAAGCAACACAATTTCTTCGGTTACTTGTTGTATGGCCAAACCCAGGTTACAATGATGTTGTGCTAATTCAGATTCGGCACTGCGCACCGGAAAACCAAAAAGCTCTTCCCATTTCTTATCGTTGGTCATGCGCAAACCTGTGGCATAATTAAAATAGTCCTGATTTAAAAAAATGGAACCATCCGGAAAAATTTGAATGAGTTTGGTGCGAATTGTGTTTTTATAAGTTTCGATATCCGGTGAATCAGGATTTCCGTAAGGCGCTAAACCCATTAATTTATACTCTCCTGAATTTACTTTAAAGCCAAGGTAATAGGTAAATGCAGAATAAAGTAGTCCCAACGAGTGTGGGAATTTTAATTCTTTGAGTAAGGTAATTTTATTTTTCTCGCCTTTGCAGATGGATGCAGTTGCCCATTCTCCCACACCATCAAGGGTTAGAATGGCAGCATCGTCAAATGGAGAGGCATAATAAGCACTGGCAGCATGAGAAAGATGGTGTTCGGGAAAGAGTAATTTAACCTTCTTTTTATCGTATGCTTGAATAAGTTTAAGTTCATCGTAAATGAGTTTTTTTAAAAACATTTTTTCCTTTAACCAAACAGGAATTGCTCTTAAAAAAGAAACCAAACCTTTGGGTGAAAAAGCATAATAAGTTTCGAGCAAACGTTCAAATTTAAGTAAGGGTTTATCGTAAAAAACGATAGCATCCAGTTTGTCGATAGTTAAACCGCTTTCTTCCAAACAATAAGTAACAGCATTTCTAGGAAAAGCCGGATCGTGCTTAATTCGCGTAAATCGTTCCTCCTGTGCAGCTGCGATAATTTTTCCATCTACCAGCAATGCTGCGGCTGAATCGTGGTAAAAACAAGATATTCCAAGTATGTTCATAAGGGTTGAATGAGATCAACGAATGGCAAATAAAAGAAAAATAAAAGTGATGCAAAGGAAGGATTCGATAAAAGGACTCATGCTTTGATTCCTCCTTTAAGTTTAATTTCAGCGAGTGCTGCTTTTTCGGCCCTTCTTTTTTGCTGATAATAATTATTAATGATGAGCAAACTCGATAAATAGAAAGGCACTGCCGGAATTTTGTAACGTACCATTGCACCAAAGTTAGCCGAAGTTAATCCAACCGAAAAGGCAAAGAAAAGCGAAAATATAACTGAGAAAAACAGGATGGGTTCCTTAGCAATTACTTTATAAAAGCGGTAAATTCCTAATTTGACCAACAAAAATATGGTTAAAATCATCAATACCGAATTTTCGGTAGCAGCGATAATCATTACAAAGTTTTTGCTTTCCCATAAAAAGGGACGAAACAATCCTGCCATAATAGCTTCCGGAAGTTTTGAAAGCACCCCGGTTGCAGAAGCATCTAATTCACCAATATCAAAACTATTACCGCCGTAATAACTTTGTTTTAAATCGTATTGGGTATTTTGCGCTTTGTATAAAATATTTTCGGCTGAAGAGTATTGTCCGAAATCGCTACTCAAATTAATCAAAAGCAAATATCCCAACAAGGATGCGGATAGTATTAAAAAGGGACCGGTAAGAATTTTGAGCAACCAGTTTTCAACTCGTTTTACTCGCTCAAAGGCAAACCACAAAAGGGTTCCCGGCATCAATGCAATAAAAATATAAGGTTTAATTTTAATCATGATGTAGGCCATAATGATCATCATAATTACGTTGATGGTAACTTTATCGGGTTTCACAAATACCTTATAAAAGCTATAGGTAAACCAACAAGCACCCATTAAGGTATAGGTATCTTTTAGTATTCCTGATCCCCAAAAAAGTACAGAAGGAACCAACAAAATGGAATAATAAAATTGTTTGTGCATATCCGGAAAAATTTCACAAAATAAACGGAACAATTTCCAAATGCCACTGTATGAAATAGCAGCAAGAATAATGGAACTAACTAAGTAGCTGTTGAACGACAAAAATTGAATAACTGTGGTAAATCGAATAACGGTAAACGATCCGCTTTCGCGATAATAGAAGGGCCAGCCGGTATCGTTATCGAATTCGGAATAATTTTCTTTGGTAAGGTGATCGGTCATAATCGAAAAAAAAGTTTCAGGACTTTTCGCATACAATTTAACCATGGTAACTGATCCATTAAAAAATGCAGTTGTATCTCCGCCGTTGTAATATAAGGTGTAAATTAAACAAAGGCTGATTGCACCCACTATTTTGGCAAGTAGGCCCATTTTAAAATAGCGGTAAATATGATTTTCCTTGATAAATTTAACCTGCACCAAATGCCCAATAATGAAGATAATTAAGATGTAAATGGGAGGTAAAATTAAATCCCATATACTGAGCACCGATTCTTTCAAGTAAAGCTAAATTAGTATGTTTGCAAGCAAAGCTAATGATGTTTTAAGAATAAAAAAATTGAATACTTTATTTCTTTCTTATGATGGAATGACGGATAGTCTTGGTCAATCGCAAGTTATACCTTATTTAATAGGGGTATCAAAAAGCGGATATTCCATCTCAATTATTAGCTGTGAAAAACAAGAAGCTTTTGAAAAAAACCACGCACACATTCGGCAGCTTTTAAGTCTCAATTCAATTGAATGGTTTCCGTTAACCTATACCAAGAAACCGCCTGTATTGTCTACTTTGAAGGACTTGTTCCTTATGAAACAGAAGATGCAGCAGTTGCACCGTGAGAAAAAATTTAGCTTAGTACATTGCCGCAGTTATTTAACAGCTTTAATTGGTAAACAATTTTGTAGAAAAAACAGTCTTCCTTTTATTTTCGATATGCGCGGCTTTTGGGCCGATGAACGGATAGAAGGTGGTATTTGGAAATTGACGAATCCATTGTTTCATCGTATTTATCATTTCTTTAAAAACAAGGAACTTGAGTTTGCAAATGAAGCTGCAGCCACAGTTAGCTTAACTCATGCCGGAAAGCGTGAAATTCAAAACTGGAAAATTGATGCCGCACAAAAGGAGAAAATTTTTGTAATTCCCTGTAGTGCCGATTTTGAATTATTTAAGATTCCAAGTGAGGAGCAGCGTCATGAAGCCAGAGCCCGGCTTAACTGGAACGAATCAAATTTTGTACTTACCTATTTAGGTTCTTTGGGTACCTGGTATTTGTTAAACGAAATGCTTGATTTTTTTAAAGTTTTGAAGGAGAAAATTCCCGCTTCCAAACTATATATAATTAGTGGTGATTCTCCGCAATTAGTATTTGATGCAGCAAATTCAAAAGGTATTTCGAGCGAGGACATTGTTGTAGAATCGGCAAAAAGGGTAGAGGTGCCACAAAAACTGGCTGCCAGCGATTGGGGTATTTCGTTTATAAAACCCAGTTTTTCAAAAAAGGCCAGTTCGCCAACAAAAATGGGAGAAATGCTGGCAATGGGAATTCCTTTACTGGTAAATGGCGGGGTAGGTGACGTGGCACAAATTGTTGAACAAACTCAAGGTGGAATTTGCCTTGATTCATTTACACACGATAAATACGCCGCTGCTGTCGATAAGATGAAAGAAGGAAATGTGATTTCGGCTAAACTGCTACGTGAAAAAAGTTTTGAAATTTACGGACTCGAAAATGCGATAAAAACCTATGTTAGTATTTATAAAATGTGTGCTACAAAAAATCGTACCTAAGGAACTAAAGCGAATATGAGAATTTTGTTTATAGCTCCTTATCCCATTGGTTTAGCTGCCAGTCAACGATTTCGTTTTGAGCAATATTTTTCGTTGTTGCAAAGCAAAAATATAGCCTACGATACTACTTCATTTTTGAGCGAACATGTGTGGGAGGAATTGTATGCCAAGGGACATTTTATTAAGAAAGTGTTTTTTCTTTTTTTAGGATACATCCGCCGTTACGCATTGTTGTTTAAAGTTCATCGATACTCGTATATATTCGTTCATCGCGAAATTGTGCCATTTGGCCCACCGATACTTGAGTTTATTTTGGTAAAAATTTTACGCAAAAAAATAATCTACGATTTTGACGATGCTATATGGATAAAAAATAGTTCTGAAAGCAATAAACTATTTTCAGTTTTTAAATGGTTTTCAAATGTAAAGTACCTTTGCAGAATGGCTTATAAGGTTTCCTGTGGAAATGAGTATTTGTGCAATTTTGCTCGCCAATTTAATGTACAAACCGTGTATAATCCAACTACGATTGATACCGAATCGCATCACAATCAAAAGCAAATTCATAACGGTGATAAATTTGTGATTGGATGGACCGGCTCTCACTCAACAGTAAAATACCTGAACGAATTACTTCCTGTGTTTCAGCGTTTAGAACAAAAGATTCAATTTGAATTGGTGGTTATTTCCGATGTAGCTCCCACATTTCAGTTAAATTCCATGCGATTTATTAAATGGAACAAGCAAAGTGAAATTGAAGATTTGCTAAATTTTAGTATTGGTTTAATGCCTTTGCCTGACGATCAATGGGCAAACGGGAAATGTGGATTTAAAGCATTGCAATACATGGCTTTGGGTATTCCGGCTTTGGTATCGCCTGTAGGGGTGAATACACGTATTGTAGATAATGGTATAAATGGATTTTACTGCAGCAATACCGATGAGTGGGAAAAAGCCATTTTAAGTTTATACGAATCGCGGGAATTGCTTAGTGCAATGAGTAATCGAACACAACAAAAAATTACTCAGGAATATTCCGTGCGTTCCAACAGTGCTAATTTTTTAAGCTTGTTTAGTTAAGTCCGGTATACTTATTTTTTACCGGCACAGGAATCAATTGTTTTTTCCAAACACTTCCCGAACACTGTTTTCAAACTCGATAATAGAGGTGCAAAGTCGTTTTGTAAAGCCTGTGAAACGCCTTTGTTTTGCTCGGCTTGTTGAGTTAAAGTGGCAAGTAATTTAAACAATTTGAGGTAGCTTAATTTTAACGCTTCATTTTTTTGATTTCGCACATACTTTTGGTTTCGGGTGCTGAGTTGCTTGGCAAAACCATAATCACCCAGCAAAATAAAATAGCAGTTTTCGAGCACGCGCAACTGAATTTCAAAAGGAAGGTAAAATGATTTTTCGTTGATGCTCAATCCAAGTTGTATGTATTTATGCGCCTTTTCAACTTGGCCGCTGCTCAAGTATAGTTTAGCATAGGCAAGCACACCGCGTGTCGCATAAATATCATTTTTTCGCTCAATGCAAGTATCAAAACGGGCACTAATAAATTTTTGCGCTAACTTGTATTTACTTACTAAAATTGCGGTAATGGCGTATTGTTCACAATGATAATAGTAGCCATACATTGTTTCCTGGATTCCTTCTTTAAACGACTCGGTGTATTCAGTGAATGCATCTTCAACTTTAGAAAAGCCCAATAATGCATCTGCATATAAAAGGCGCAAAAACAGTTTTATGTTAATAGTAAAGTAGGGGCGAATGTGTTTTTCGAGTAAGCTGGCTTTTTGTAGGTAATGCAACGACAAGCTAGCATCCTTTTTATAGTATTTATAATAGTTACACAATGTTCGGTACAAATAATACAGCGCTAAGTAGTATTTATTTTGAAGTAGGTCACTTTCCATTTGCAATAAATCGTTTTCAGCATATCCGAAGAATAATGCGGGATTTTTGCTGGCGGCAAATCGATTACAGTTGGCAAAGAGCAGGTGAAACTGTATGTATTTCTTGTCGGCTTCCTTGCAAGGATGTAGTACTTTGAGATACTGTTTTCCTACTTCCACTACTAAGTTATCGTCGTAATATTTGTAAGGTAAATCAATCAGTAATCGAAACGTTTCAAGGTAATATTCGGCCGTGTTTTTCTTCTTTAACTGCGATTTAATTTCATATTTTAAAAGCGGATAAAGTTCCTTTTGTCGCAACCAATTCAATAAATCAAGCTTACCGGATGGTGCAAAATGCAGTAAAAGCTTGTCCACCAACACCGACTGTATTTTGTAAACATGCGTGTCGCTAATTTTCAATTTGTTTTTTAGGAGGGTAATTTCAGGTTCCAAACGGTTTTTGGAACCGGTAAGATAACCTTCGAGCAGTTCGGCCTCTTTACCAATTAATCGAAGGTTTTTTAAGCTTTCGATTTCACCCTCACTTAAGCCATCTACCAAAGAATACAACCAACTCATTTTAACGGTATTTAATGTGTTTTTAGATTGTCAAAGTAAGGGCTTTTTGTTGAATGAAAAATGAATCGGGGTATGGGATTTTGAATTTCGCTGAGTTAATGCAGGAAATCATTGATTTTACAAGTACTTAAAGCTTATTGAATTTCGATTTTTAAAATTAAGGGAACAATCGTATATTCGCAGCCCAAAATAAAAATTTAGAAATAAAAGCGTATGACAGTTTTAGGTAAAATCAGAGAACGATCAGGTTTGCTGGTAACAGTAATAGCGATTGCCTTATTAATCTTTATTCTTGAACAAGCTCTGGAATCAAAGAATTCGTTTTTTTCAGGTGATCAGAAAAAGGTAGGTGAAGTAAACGGAAAAAATATATCCATTGACGAGTATCAGGCACAGCTTGATATAGCCGTAGAAAGCCAAAAGGAACGCGATAAAAAAGCCACTGTCGATGAAAATACCATGGAATCGATAAGAGCCCAAGTTTGGAACCAATTGGTGTATCAGTATACCATGGATCCTGAGTACAAAGAACTTGGAATTGCTGTGAGTGTGGATGAATTGGATGACATGGTGCGCGGTAAAGAACCACATGCATCAGTGAAACAAGCTTTTACAGATCCCAAAACCGGTCAGTTTGACCCGGGTTCGGTTACCAATTTTTTGAAAAATATGGACAAAGATGAAACCGGTGCTACTAAACAGCGTTGGTTAAATTTTGAAGAAGCAGTTATTAAAGAACGCATTGGTCAAAAATTTAATAACCTTATTAAAGGTGGTTTGTACGTTACTAAGAGCCAAGCAAAACAGGCTTATATGGACAACGAGCAAAAAGTAAAATTTTCATACGTATTACAGCGTTATAGCACGGTTGCTGATTCATCTATTAAAGTAAGCGATGAAGAAATACAAAAGCAATACAACGAAAATAAAAACAAGTACAAGCAGGCTGAAACCATGCGTAACATTAACTATGTAACGTTTGATGTAACTCCTTCTACAAACGATATACAAGCAGCACAAGAACAAATGATGCGTGTTGCCGGTGATTTTAAAACGGCAAGCGTTGATTCCGATTTTGTGAATGCTAATTCGGATGTGAAATATGCCACGAATTTTTACAACAAAGGAACCATGGATCCTGTAAGCGATTCATTGATTATGAATTCGGGTACTGGGTTTGTATATGGTCCGGTTTCATTAGGTACTACCTTGCGTATTTACAACGTTACCGGAATTAAAATGGTACCTGATTCAGTTAAAGCAC
>DGQS01000060.1 GCA_002389785.1 Bacteroidetes bacterium UBA4408 | reverse complement strand
TGGGAGTGGAATTTTGGTGATAACAGCAGTGCTCAAAATAATTCATCGCTGCAAAATCCCCAACATATTTATTCAAGTGCCGGTTCTTATTCGGTAAGCTTAATTGTTACTACAGTGTATGGTTGTAGCGATACTACATCAAAACCATTACTTGTAAACGAGAGTTTACCAACCACTTTAGTTTATCCTAAAAATAATCAAGTATTACCAGCTTTTAGTAAGATTAATTTTGAATGGGATGCTGTGAATCAATCAAAAAACTACGAATTAGTTATTGCAAGTGATTCCTTGTTTACCAACTTAGTGTATAACAATGCCTCAATAACTACCACTCAATACAATTACACCCTCGTAAACAGTGGATATTTTTATTGGAAAGTGCGTTATTATATTGGTGCTGCTGCAAGTTCCTGGTCGATGGTGTATAAATTTAAGTTAGAAGATTTAAGTTCGGTAACAGGTTTACAAAGTTGGTTGAAGGCCGATTCAGGTTTGGTGATGGATGCACAACAACGCATCAGTAAATGGACCGACATGAGTGGCAATAACCACCATGCAATACAAAGTACACCGGCATTGAAGCCTACGAAACAAATTGGTATTAATGAATTGCCGAGTGTTTCGTTGGATGGAGTAGACGATGAATTATTTATTCCCGACACATTTGAAGTTGGACAAGTATTCAGTGTTTTTAATTGGAATGGGGCAAATTTGCTTCCCGATTACAATGGTTTGTTAACCGCCGTTGATGGCAACGATGTATTTTTTATTGGTACTACCGCTAGTACTTCTCTGTATTCAGCCGGATTTTTTGCAACCAATGTTTTTGTAAATGAAGTTCAAACGCTGGATATAGCTCCATTGAACAGCTACAAAATTATCAACGGCTATACCGCAACTACTCCATTTGTTTACAGTGGAATTCGTATTGGAAGAGATCGCACCAATCCGGATCGTTTTTGGAATGGAAATATTTCGGAAGTATTGGTGATCGATACTGTACTATCGAGCGATAAAAGTAAATTGGTGTACGATTACCTGAGTTACAAATACGCTCCACCCGTTAATTTAGGAGCTAACCTTACAGTATGTTCTTTTCCATTTACCCTGCATGCACAAAAAAATTATTTCAAAACTTACACATGGCAAGATACAACAAACGCTGATTCTATTGTTATTGCAGCGCCGGGCAAATACTATCTCACCACTACAGATATTTTTAATAAAATTAGTTCCGATACCATCGAAATTATTCAAGATACCTCAAGTTATGCTGTTAGTTTAATTAACGATACTACACTTTGTGAAGGTGTTGAATTCACTGTTTTGGCCGGCCCATCCCACCTAAGCTATCAATGGAATACCGGTGCTCAACAAAATTCTTTAGCAATTGATACGAGCGGTTTATATACTGTTTCGCTAATTGATTGTAAAGGAAATTTGTCGCTTGATTCGATTTATGTAAACTTTAATGCCCTACCTGTATTCGATTTAGGAAACGATACAGTGGTCTGTTACAATCAATTTTTTAAATTGTCAACTACGCTCGTTAATCCTCAACCCAATTATTATCAATTCAATTGGTCTACCAATAGTCACGATTCAATTTTAATTCCTACCCAATCGGGTAACTATTACTTAACGGTGAACGATCCTATTGGCTGTACTTTTAGCGATACGGTAAACATAAAAATGGATTCTTTACTCTACTTATCGAGCCTAGGAAACGACACTTCTTTTTGTTCCGGTAATTACATTCAGTTGCAGCAGGGTGCCGATTCGGTCAGCCACTATTTATGGAGCGATGGTAGTAGCCAAACTTCTTTAGAAGTGGTGCAACCAATAGGCGCAAATTACCTGTATTGGTTAGAAATGGAAGATACGTATGGTTGCAAAAAGCGCGATACTATTTATGTTACAATTGCAGGAGTTGCTCCACAAATAGCATATACTTTTGATACTGCAGTATGCATAGGATCAAGTATGCAGTTTACCGATTTTTCTCAAGCACCGAGCGGCGAAACCATTGTATCGTGGGAATGGAATTTTGGAGATACCACTGTTTCTTCTTTGCAAAACCCTTCACATTTGTACGCAACAGCCGGTAGCTATTTGGTGCGCTTAAAAATTACCAGCAGCGGGGGATGTTCGGCTATTTTAACTAAAACTGTAAAAGTACATCCCTTCCCATTGGTAGCATTTACGCATCCTTCCTCTTGTGCCTACAACGAAACTCAATTTACAAATACAAGCAATACTTACGGAAATTTAGTTCAAAATTATCAATGGAATTTTGGTGACCCTGCAAGCGGAAGTGCAAATTTTTCAAATCTTGCAAACCCTAAACACATCTTTACCGCACGTGATACTTTTACGGTTCAATTTAGTATTACCACCATTTACGGTTGTGCCGATACGGCATTCGCAACCATTATTACCAAGCCATCGCCGGTTGCTTCATTTAGCGATACCTTGGCCTGCGAAGGTTATTCAGTGAATTTACTCGACAATTCAACTTATCCTTTTCCTCAATATAACTTATCACGCTCTTGGAATTTTAATGACGGTAGTCCGGTACAGCAATCTACTCAACAGAATCCATTGGTAGCCATTTCGCATTTTTACCCTGCAGCGGGAAATTATTTCGCTACACTAAAAGTTATAGCCAGCAACGGTTGCAGAGACACAGTGCGAAAAAATATTTACATCTTATCTAAGCCTAAAGCCAACTTTGCCTACAGTAAAAATTGCCTCAATGCACAAACCCAGTTTACTGATATAAGCACCCAAGATTCCTCATTTGCTATCGATTCAATTGTGTTCCGTCAATGGAAATTCGACAATCAAACTGTTTCCTATTTGCGTAATCCGAATTACCTGTTTAGCAGTGTTGGAGCCCATACCGTACAATTAATTGTAAGAACCTTGCGCGGTTGTGCCGATACTATTGTTAAAACGATACAAGTGAAAGCACCGCCCTTAGTCTCATTTACCCAATCGTCCAGTGCAGGCGATCCTCCTTTGATTGTGCAGTTTACATCTACATCCTCTATTGAAGTAAATCAATTTAACTGGAACTTTGGCGATGCCGGTACTAGTAACCTGCAAAATCCAACACACACATACATTGATACCGGCAATTTTGTAATTACCTTAATTGGCACCGATACCAGTGGATGTATGAATACTGCTTCTCAAACGATTTTTGTAAAACCTGCCAAAATTGATATAGTTGTTTTATCAGTAAGCAATTCAATTGATGCCGAAAATTACTTACACGTAAAAGCCGATATACAAAATAAGAGTACACGAATTATTACTTCCATTGATTTGTACAATCGGGTAAACGGCGAATCCGGAATAAAGGAAACCTGGCAAGGTGTATTGCCAATAAACGGCAGTATGACCTATGCTTTTAGTGCTGCACCAAAATTATTGCCCGATGAACGTAACAATTATGTTTGTGTTGAAGCTCGTAGACCAAATTTTATTGACGATTATTTTCCAAACGACAACGAGAATTGTGCTTCATTTACAGGGAATGTTTTTTTAGTTTCTAATCCATATCCAAATCCTGCCCTAACAGAAGTTATCTTGCCGGTAATTTTACCGGAAGAAGGAACTGTTTTATATAAATTATACGATAACAAAGGAAGTTTAATTGAAGAAAGTAATGGACAACTTTTACCCAAGGGATTGAGTCAAATACAATTGAATATATCAAGCCTTAGAAGTGGATTTTATGCCATTCAATTTACTTATAAAGATAAGTCAATTGTGAAGCGATTCATAAAGCATTCGGTAAAGCAATAAGCGCATGAATGAATCCATTAC
>DGQS01000099.1 GCA_002389785.1 Bacteroidetes bacterium UBA4408 | reverse complement strand
GGCGCGTGGGTTGTCTGCTCAGCAGTCGGTGACAGTGGCATCGCGGGTGGGGCAGGTGACGCTGCCGCTTGAGATAAGCGACGAGGTGATGCCGGGCGTGGTGAGTATGCCGCATGGCTGGGGGCATGATCGGGCTGGGGTGCGCTTGCGGGTGGCGCAACGCCGCGCCGGAGTCAGCATCAGCAGTGGTAGTGTGTTTGTTCAGCTTAATGCAGCCGACGAATTAAAAGAAATTTATGTTTACAGCAGCGAAGGAAAACTTGAAAAAATTATGAATATTGCCACAGCTACAAAATACCTTCAAGTAGATTTACCAAGTTACAGCGGAGTGTATTTCATAAACATCAGAACCCGAAAAATGAATGTGGTTAAAAAGGTTTATCGAGAGTAATCGAATAAAATTCAATCACCTTTTTAATTGAATTTAACTTAATTAAACATAACCCAGAAGCGCACAAAAGGATGCGCCAGTTTCAATAATAAAAGTACTCTATTTTAAGACTTTTGTTTCTATGATTTGAGAAGAAAAAAGAAACAAAAAATGGGTATTAAAATAGCGCATTAAAGCAAACGTTGTTAGCAGTTTACTTTACTTCTTGCATTAGTTTTTTCACCATCGGAGAAATAGCAATCATTACAATACCTGCTATCAATGCATAAATAGCCAACTGTTTGTAGCCATCGGTATAAGCAATAAGTTTTTCAGTGAGACTTGCATTGTCGCTGGCAAGGCTCATTCCTGCCCCTAAAATACCCGCAACATATTGACCGTATGCACTGGCTAAAAACCACATTCCCATCATAACACCTTGCAAGGGTTTGGGCGATAATTTGGTCATTATTGATAAACCTATGGGTGATAAACAAAGTTCACCAAAGGTGATAATAAAATAGGCTAGAGTAAAAATATCAAGTGAGGTAACACCTTGCTCGTTAGCAAAAAAACGAGTGCTATAAAACACATAAAAAGCTAATGCGAGAAACAAAAATCCTAATCCGAATTTTACCACTGTATTGGGTTCGGCTTTTTTCGCACTCATCCAAACCCAAAGCAATCCCAATAAAGGGGCAAAAATAATTACAAACAAACTGTTGGCTGCATTATTCACACCGTTGGGATCGAGCTTCACTCCTAGAACGGTATCGGTTAAATTTCCGGCTGCAAACAAACTTAATGAACCACCACTTTGTTCAAAAAATGCCCAAAACAAAATAGAAAAAACTATAAATACCAAAGCTGCCAGCAACTTTTTTTGTTCTGCTTTTGAAAACTTGGTCATTTCATAAAAAATATAAATCAAGGTACAGGGACCAATGGTGTACATAAAATAATCGGTGTATTCGGTTTTGGCAACCATTACCATGATTATTGGTATGAGCAGCAATGAACCAAGGTATACCCAGTATTCGTACCATTTTTTTGTATTGCCGTTTTCATCTGTTTTAAGCGGTGAAAGTCCGATTGGACCTAAACTGCGTTGTGTAAAAACAAAAGTGAGTAAGCTAATAGTCATTACTATAGCGGCTAATCCAAAGGCTAAATTCCAGGAATAACTTTTAGCTATGGTGATGCAGGCATATCCTCCCAAAAGCGCACCAACGTTGATACCTGAATAAAAAAGTGAGAAGCCGGCATCGCGACGACTGTCGTTCGTTTTGTACAAGGTTCCCACCATGGTTGAAATATTGGGCTTAAAAAAACCGGTCCCAATAATGGAAAAACTCAATCCTAAAAAGAAATACTGATGTGGATCAAAAGCTAAAATACAACTTCCAGTAATCATCAAAATACCTCCCCAAAATAGTGATTTGCGAAAACCTAATATCTTATCGGCAAACAAACCACCTATGAAGGTAAATGCGTACACAAAAGCCTGCGTTGCTCCGTATTGCAAATTGGCTACATCGTCTTTCATCATCAGCTGACTTACCATAAATACAGTGAGCATTCCGCGCATTCCATAGAAGCAAAAACGCTCCCACATTTCGCTAAAAAATAAATACCACAACTGTTTAGGGTATTTTCCGGTAAATGATTGTATTTGCTCTAGGCTTTGTGTTTCTTGCATGATTTCGGATTTAAATGTTGCTGTAAAAAAGCAAACCGCAGACAAATAACGTCAACGGTTTGCTTAAATTATTGAATGAATCTTAATTTACTTTACGCCATGCATTCTTTTTTCTAACCATTTATACATGCCAAAAAGCAGTAAGGCAGCTACACCACTCAAGCCAATAAATACGCAGAAAAATGTAAAGAGATTATTTATTTCAATTCCTAAAAAGGTAGGTATTGCAGCAGCAGCATCGGCCGGGCTTTCGCCAGCACCCGGAGGAATTAATGCCGATAAGGTACCTGCAAATTTATTGGCAACGGCATTCGCTAGAAACCAAGTTCCCATTAGTAAGGATGAAAAACGTAAAGGAGCAAGTTTGCTTACCATACTTAATCCAATTGGTGAAAGGCTTAATTCGCCAATGGTATGAATTATATACAAGGCTACCAACCACCACATACTAATTTTGGTTTGTGAATCAACACCGTGTACACCATAAGCAATAACCACGTAGCCTAGTGCAACTAAAGCTAAACCGAATGCCATTTTCATTGGAGAAGAAGGCTCCATATTTCTACCGTGCAAGAAGTTCCAAAAACCGCTCATCATGGGTGCAAGAATTATAATTGCCAAAGGATTGATGGATTGAAACCAGGAAGCCGGCATTTCCCAGGAACCAATGTGACGATTGGTTTGAGCATCGGCAAATAATGTTAAAGAAGCACCTGCTTGTTCAAAACAAGCCCAGAAGAAAATAACAAAAAAAGCTAAAATAAAAATAACAGAAATACGCTGCTTTTCGTCACTCACTAATGTTTTATCGCTGTAAATAATTAATGGCATTACAATGATGGAGGCATAAATTAAATAGGCAATAATATCAAAATCAACATGAAACATGGTTTTGAAATTGAGTAGGAAAAATATCAAGCCGATTGTTCCAACAATAATAGCAGTAGTTTTAAGATCCATTTTAGCCTTTGGCATACCCACTGCTTCACCATCGGGCGTTTTGAGTAATTTATTTTTTAGTACTTCAAAAGAAATAACGCTGATAATCATTCCAATGCACGCGGCTAAAAAGCCCCATTTAAAATCGTGTA
The DNA here is from genome assembly GCA_002389785.1 of Bacteroidetes bacterium UBA4408. GTDB lineage: Bacteria > Bacteroidota > Bacteroidia > UBA4408 > UBA4408 > UBA4408. Next base: position 4,850 of record DGQS01000099.1, on the reverse strand, counting down.
TATTTCCGGTATCACCTAAACTTCCACAAACCAATGGTGAAAAGAAAGCACCTAAATTGATACCCATGTAAAAAATGGTAAATGCACCATCAATGCGGTGATCGCCTTTAGGATAAAGCTGGCCAACCATGGTCGAAATATTGGGTTTAAAGAAACCGTTTCCGATAATTAAAAAAGTTAACCCTGCCCACATGATCGAAATAGAGGAAGCATTTTGAACTCCATCCGTTACAGCGTTTCCACTCATGAATAATAAAAATTGACCAACAGCCATCATGATCCCACCAATGAAAATACTTTTTCGATTTCCCCAGTATTTATCGGCGATATATCCACCCAGCAAAGGAGTTAAATAAACCAAACCTGTAAAACTTCCAAATATATTAGATGAGGTTGCACTGTCCATAAACAGCGCTTTTGTCATAAATAAAATAAAAATAGCTCGCATGCCATAGTAACTGAAACGTTCCCACATTTCAGTAAAAAACAATAAATACAATCCTTTAGGATGTCCAGTTTGGTTTGTTTGGTTCATAGAGTTAATGATTAGTGTTTGGCGAATATAGCAAAATTGTGAATTACAAAATGAAGCTTCATTCCAGTCATAAAATGAAGTCAACTATATGGATGCAAGTGAATGACTATTCAACCATAAATATTGCCCACTTATCGCAAATTTTATCTCATTACGACTAAATTTTTATCCTTCAAAACTTTAGTACGTATATTTGACTGTAACTCAAAATTTATAACCATCAAAATCATAAAATTGCGTATTAACTTGTATTGATTTAGTTTCTCTTAAACAACTAAATTTATTCTTGTTACAACTTTTGACTAAAATCCAATTTCTACTTATGAAAAAAATAGTACACACTTTAGCCTGTATTGCGGCACTTTTTTTAAGCCAACAAAGCATCGCTGATCCTTACTATAACTGGGCAAAACAACTTGGGGATGCTGGGGTGAACAGCGATGTTGGAAAAGCCATTTATAGTGATCCAAATGGCAACGTATACCTTACCGGATATTTTAAAGGAACGGTTGATTTTGATCCGGGTGCTGGTGTAAGCACGCTTACCGCCGGAGGTACCGCCGAAAATATTTTCTTTGCAAAGTATACTTCTAATGGAAAATTAAGCTGGGCCAAACAAATTGGTGATGCCAATAAAAGTGTTGGTTTGGCAATACAAAGCGACGACACAGGGAATGTATATTTACTTTCAAATTTTGAAATAAGTTTAAGTGTAGACTATGACCCGGGAACCGGAACTTCGCTTATGTCCGGTCAGGGTTACAAAACAATTGTATTGTCAAAATACACCTCGAATGGGGATTATGTTTGGTCGAAATCAATTCAAGGAAACGCCGATAATTATGCACACAGTATGCGCTTGGATGAGGCAGGAAATATTTTTATTGCCGGAAGATTTGATGGAACCACCGACTTTGACCCAAGTGTTGCAAGCGCTGCATTAACATCCATTGGCGCCTATAACGGTTTTTTTGCAAAATACACCAATCAAGGAAATTACATGTGGGCTAATCAACTGTCAGGTGTGATTAGCGGTGAAATTGATGTTACTGATATAACATTGGATAATTTGGGTAATTTATACCTTAGCGGGAACTACAAAACCAGTTGTGATTTTGATCCAAGTCCTGCGACCACTATCCGAAGCAACGATGGAAATTCAGATTTTTATGTTGGAAAATATACCGAGAATGGGGTGCTATTGTGGGCAATCGCATTGGATGGAACAAACGATGATTACGCCCGTTCAATTGCTGTTGACGCCAATTATAACGTATACGTGGCAGGCACGTTTATGGACAGTTTAGATACAGATCCATCAGCTGTTGATTATTTTGTGGTTTCTTCAGCACCCGGAAATCAAGATTATTTTGTTGCTCAATATAATTCATCAGGTGGCATGAATTGGGCTTTTGGCGTGGGTAACGGACAGGCAGCCACTTGTAATTCACTCAAAATTGATGGTAATAATACGGTTTATTTGACCGGTAGTTTTTCGGGAACAATGGATTTTGATCCAAGTGCGAATACAGCTGTTCAATCGGCAGTTGCGGGATACGATATATATTTAGCTGTGTACGATTCTTATGGTGAATATGTATGGGCTAAAAATATTGGAGGCAATGCAAACGACGAAGGATTGGACATGTATTTAGATGATTATGCAAGAATTTACATGACCGGATATTTTGGCGATGATGTTGATTTTGATTTAAGTATTGATACTGTGAAGTTAACCGGAGGACTGGCAGATATTTTTATGCTAAAATACTCGCAGGATTTTCCTATACTACTTGATAAACCCTATGATAAAGCTACTTGGTTAGTTGGAGCAAGTTATCCCATCAGCTGGACAAGTTCGGGAATCGACAGTGTGAAAATTGAACGACTTGAGAATGGGCAAACAAACTGGGAATTACTGAGCATTGAAAGTGCTACAGCAAGTCCTTTTACCTATAACTTATTAGTTTCAAATCCGCTTAGTGATTACAAAATTCGAGTTTCAGATGCAGCTAATAAAACCGTTAAATACATCAACGAAATTCGTGTGAAATTCAATCCACAATTCAACTACCCATTAGGAAACGAGCAATTGGCAGGCGATTCAATTATAACAGTAAAGTGGATAGCGGTAGGAAGCACTGCTCCTTATTTCGATTTAAAATACTCGCTCAATGGTGGAGCAAATTGGTTCACCATGCGCGATAGTGTTCAAACATTTTTTGATGCTGATAGTAGTTTTTATATAGGAAATTACAATTGGAAAATTCCAAGCAACACTCCAACAACGAATGCTAAAATTGGAATATTTCCGGTGAATCAAACGGTACCACTTTTAGCTTCAAATAGTTTTACATTATTGACTGCAAACCCTACCAGCTTTACGTTGCTCTCACCTAATGGTGGTGAATCGCTTGAACGAAAGCGGCATCATTTTATTACCTGGACCGGCGTTAATATGCCTCCGATAGTAGTATTGAGCTATACACTCGATGGGCTAATTTATTCGAATATTGATACCATTGCCAATGTTGGCTACTACGATTGGAGGGTTCGTGATACTGTTTCGAATAACTGTTTTATAAAAATTTCAAATTTGCTAGGAAGTATTACGGATGAAAGTGATGCGGCTTTTGCAATAGTAAACTCTGCTGGTGATGATGCAGAACTGCTTGCTCCGCAACTGAATGATTTGTGGTGCGCCGGAACCAAACAGTATATTCGATGGACTACGAATATTTCGACAAAAATTGTTTTAGAATACACTACTGGCTCGGGTGGTTGGAATTTAATTGACACAGTGGATGCCGCAAATAATATGTATTATTGGACCATACCTTCGGTGCTCACAAATTCGGCAAAAGTTAGGGTGGGTCCTGCTGATGGCTCAGGTTCTAACTTAAGTACCACCGATGAATTTACTATTTGTGCAAATGCGGCTTCAGTGCAATTGCTGTCGCCCAACGGAGGTAACGCATATTTTCCGGGATGTTATACTACCATTGATTGGGTGAGTAATAAAATTAATTCGGTAAGTTTACTCTATACCATTGATAATGGTGTTCATTGGAACGTAATTGACTCAAATATAGTACAAGGTCCTTATTGTTGGTTGGTACCGGATAGTACCTCTACTTTATGTAAGGTAAAAGCTGTAGCTACTTTTGCAACCAATGTGGAAGATGAAAGCGATGCAGTATTTGAAATCAAAGCTACCTATGTAGGTTCGGCCCCCACTTTGCTCACTTCAAATTTAAGCATAGCGCCTTGCGTGAATGATACTTTTTCACTTGCCTACACTGTAAGTGGCGGTACCTTTGATACAAGCAATGTATTTTTAGTGCAATTATCAGATAGTAGTGGAAATTTTACCGGAGACATTACCTTGCTAGGAAGTTTAAAGGATTCGGTAAGTAATACTATAGCCTGTGTTTTACCATCCGGTACTAAAAACAGCGCCTTATATCAGATTCGTGTAGTTGCTGATAACCCACCGGTTATAGGTACTGCGACGTCAGCATTTACAATTGATCAGCCGGAGTTTAATTTTGCTGATACAACTATTTACCGCTATTTACCTTCAGCGAGTGTGTCGCTTCCTTTTATTGGAAACCTTCCTGCCGGTTCAAGTGTAGAATGGAAATTTGGTGATGGTTCATTTTCTTCGGCATTGCAACCGATCCATACTTATTCGCAACCGGGCATATACGATGTAAGCGTAAAGGTAACGAATAGTGCAGGTTGTAGTACTCTAAAGATACATAAGAAGTATGTTCGTGTGGATAAAAAATTCCCGAATCGAAAATTAGATCCCAATAATACCTCTACCATTACCGGTATTTCATTTAGAAACGACAGTACCGGAACCATCGCTTTTTCGGATGGTGCGGTGAAATTTACAAACGACTATGGAACTAATTGGTATTCGGTGCAACCTAGCGGAATACAGGATGTGAAGGCAGTAAAAGTAAAAAGTAATTCAGAATGGATCGTAGTAGGCGGAAATGGTGGAGTGCGTAAAACTCTGAATCGTGGATTAAGTTGGGATACAGTGACTTTTGCCGGTAATATTACTCCCAATGTTCGATTAAATGCCGTTGATTTTTCAACTACTACGAGTGGATATATTGCCGGAGATAGTGGAAAGGTTTTTCGCTTTTTTAATGGCAAATTTAACCCTGCTCCTCAGTTTACACATGCAAATTTATATACCGTTTATGACGATGGTTCAACCGCGTTTGTTGCCGGCGATAGTGGAAAAATAGTAAAACGAAGTGCCGGTATTTGGACGCATAAAAATTCCGGATTAACCGCA
>DGQS01000013.1 GCA_002389785.1 Bacteroidetes bacterium UBA4408 | reverse complement strand
TCGTTTTCCGAACTCAGATACGCTTACAAAGACCTTGCATTATACTGCCAACCAGGTGCACGATTTTGCCTGGTTTGCCGATAAGCGCTATCGAGTAGTGAAGAACGAAATTGAATTGCCGGTTTCGAAACGAAAAATTACTTCGTGGACCTTTTACACCAATAGCCAACCCAAGCTTTGGAAAAAAGTACCGGATTACATAAAATCAGCTGTACTCGCCTATTCCGAATACTTGGGTGAATATCCTTTTGATCAACTAACAGTGGTTGATGGTACTATTGCAGCCGGGGCAGGAATGGAATACCCAATGATTACAGTTGTTGGAAATGCTGTATCGGCTTTTGAAATGGAGTATACGCTTATTCATGAAATTGGCCATAATTGGTTTTATGGGATACTTGGAAGCAACGAACGTGATAATGCATGGATGGATGAAGGAATGAACAGCTATTTTAACCTGCGCTATTTTGAGCAAAAGTATCCTGATAAAAATTTCGCTGAATTGCACAGTTCAGCGCGGGCGGTTAAGTTTGCAAAGTTAGCTAACTACAGCCATAAAACTGAATATGTGTTGCAATACCTAGCACTCGCACGAAAAAAAATTGACCAAGCTTGCTCCTTACCTGCTGCAGATTACACTCCGCAGAATTATTCAGCCATAGTATATGAAAAGACCGCCTTCTGCTTTCATTATTTGTGTAGTTATTTAGGCAAAAATTTGTTTGATTCTTTGATGCATGAGTATTATGAAACTTGGAAATTTAAACATCCACAGCCGGATGATCTAAAAGTCATTTTTGCACAAGGGAGCAAGCAAAATTTAGATTGGTTTTTTGATGATTTATTGGCTTCAACAAAATCGATTGATTACAAAATAAAGTCAATTAAAGCGCAGGATTCGGTGTATGTATTAAAAATAAAAAACAAAGGCGAAGTGGCGGGACCATTCAGTATTTCAGCTATTAAAAACAAACAACCGGTTACTTCAAAATGGTACTCCGGATTCAAAAAAAAAGCGACGCTAACCTTTCCAAAAGCATCGTACACATTGCTCGAAATTGACCCTCAATGGAACATGCCTGAAATTAGTCGTAGAAACAATGTTATTCGAACTCAAGGTGTATTCAAAAAAGTGGAGCCATTTCGCTTTCAGTTTATTGGCACCCTTGATAATAGTCAAAAAACAATCGTAAATTATTTTCCGGCTGTAGGATTTACTGCACACGATAACTTTATGGCCGGCATGACATTTTACAATTATACGCTTATGCAAAAACCTTTTGAATACTTGATTATGCCTTTGTATTCAATAAAAAATGAAAATTTAGTAGGGGCCTTACAGTTGTCTTATCATTACAACTCACGGGGTGCATTGCAAGCAATAGAACCTCAACTATCCATAAAAAAATACAGTTATCGCTCCGTTCCCTTTAATTTAGAATACCTCAAATTTGCACCTGCGCTAACAATTGCCGTAAGGAAAAAAACACCGCGTAGTTCCATTCAGCAAAAAATAAAGTTGCGAAGTATTACCATTCTTGAAGACGAAGCAATTTATTCGTCAAATGAAAAACAGTATCAATTAAAAAAATACTCGAATCGTTATACAATTAATCAAGCAACTTATTTAATTGCGAATAAGCGCACAATTAACCCATTTGAATTTTCGCTTCAACTGGAGCAGGGTAAAAATTTTCTCAAATCGGCACTCGAAGCTATTTATCATGTTAGTTACAAACGTCGTTCTAAATCGGCCGATATACGCTTATTTGCAGGAAAATTCATCTATCAAAATAATGTAAATTCTTATTTTGGTTTTTCAATGAATGCTAACAACGATTATTTATACGATAATATTTATTTAGGAAGAAATGAAATACAAGCAATCTATAATCAACAGGTATACATGAAGGATGCTAACTTCAAAAACTTAACCCTTACTCCCAATTCAAAAGATTGGTTGCTGGCAATGAATATTCTGTTACCAGCTCCTGATAAAATACCGCTTGCATTTTATGCCGATTTTGGCAAATCAACAACTAGCGCTACTCTTGATTACGATTGTGGAGTAGCGCTAATCATTCTCAAAAATTGCCTCGAAGTATATGTTCCAATTAAACAATCAAGCGATTTGAATCAACTCATGTTTGCTGAAAAAATTAGATTTGTACTTCATTTCAACAATCTTAATCCAATAGAGCAACTTAAAAGCAGTTTCAATTGAACTTAAGTCCCGGTAAAAAAATATACTTTGCATCCGACTTTCACCTTGGTGCTCCCGATGCTGCAACTAGTCTACAGCGCGAGAAATTACTCGTGCAATGGCTCGACGAAATAAAAACAGATGCCGAGGAGATTTATCTAGTGGGGGATGTTTTCGACTTTTGGTTTGAATACAAAACTGCGGTACCCAAAGGCTTTGTACGCTTGCTCGGAAAACTTGCCGAAATCGCAGATAGGGGTATTGTGTTGCATTACTTTACAGGGAACCACGATATGTGGGTATTTGACTACTTACCTAAAGAAATTGGTTTAACTATTTACCGCGGAGTTTTAGAAAAAGAATACAACGGAAAACGATTTTACATTGCTCATGGCGATGGATTAGGGCCGGGCGATAAAGGATATAAGTTTATAAAAAAAGTTTTTGCCAACCCGGTATGTCAGTGGTTGTTTGCAAGGTTGCATCCTAATTTTGGAATACGCATGGCTAATTTTTGGAGCGGCAAAAGCCGCTTACATACCGGCTCCAGCGACGAAAAATTTTTGGGAGAAGACAAAGAGTGGTTGGTAATTTATGCAAAAGAAGTATTGCAAAAAAAACACATCGACTATTTTATTTTCGGACACCGACACTTACCGCTGGATATTTCTTTAGGTTCAAACAGTAAATACATCAACCTTGGCGAATGGATGAATTATTGCAGCTATGCGGTATTTGACGGAGAAAAAACCGAATTAAAGTACTTCAAAAAATAAGTGCAATTAACTCAAGGGCGTAGTTGTGGCAGTAATTGGTTTGAGTTTTTTCGCAATATAAATACATGCAAAAGTTGCTGCAATTGAAATATAACCTATCCAGTTGTAGTGCAACAAAGGACCCTCAGACGATTTTATTACAATATTACCTGCAATAAAAGCTGCCAAACCGGTTGTAATTTGTTGCAAAGAAGAGTTAATACTCATGAAGCTACCCCGTTGTTGAGGCGTAACTACTGAAGAAACAAGCGCCATAGAGGGAATCATGCGACCTCCCGAAAAAACAAAAAAGCCTGCAGTAATGGTTAAAGCTACATACAGCGGAACAACTCCTATGTGAGTAATAAAAAATAAGGGTAACAATGCTATAAAACTAAAAGCGGTCAATACACCTTGCTTTCCATATTTATCCGCTAGTTTTCCTACCAAGGGTGCCGAAAAAATAGTTAAGGTTCCTCC
>DGQS01000173.1 GCA_002389785.1 Bacteroidetes bacterium UBA4408 | reverse complement strand
CCGTACACCTGCAGCAACTGCACTTTCGGCAATAATTTTAAACAATCCGATTTGTCCGGTTGCCGCTACATGAGTTCCACCACAAAGTTCAACAGAATAGATTGGATCGAAGGTCACTACACGCACATAATCACCATATTTTTCTCCAAACAGAGCCATGGCCCCTAATTTTTTTGCTTCACTAATCGGAAGTATTTGTGTACGTTGCGTAATGTTTTCGCGGATTTTTTGATTTACAAGCTGTTCGATGGCTGCAATTTCTTCAGCCGTAACTTTCGCAAAATGCGAAAAGTCGAATCGCAAATAATCGGCATTCACAAGTGAACCTTTTTGTTCAACATGTGTCCCTAAAATTTGTCGCAAAGCAGCGTGCATTAAATGGGTTGCACTGTGATTGTTTTCCGTTAAATTACGTTTAGATACATTTATTTTAGCCAGCACATCACCCTCCGGATGCAAGGGTAATTTTGATCCAAAATGTATGATAATGCCGTTCTCTTTTTTTGTATCGGTAATTTCAATCGACTCCCCGTCAATTTCTAATATACCCGTGTCACCAACTTGGCCTCCGCTTTCGGCATAAAAGGGTGTTTTACTAAGCACGAATTGAAATTGTTCCTTTCCTTTAGCTTTTACCTTTCTGTATTGCAACAGTTCGGTTTGTATTTCTGAGAATTCATATCCCACAAATACTTCCTCAGGCAGTTGAATTTGAGGAGCACTTGGAGATGAAACATATACCCAGTCTTCAGTATCAACAGCAGCTGCAGCACGTGAACGTTGTTTCTGTTGCTGCATGCATTGGTTGAATTCATCCATTTCAACGCTGCGTTTTTTCTCACGTGCCAGCAATTGAGTTAAATCGATTGGAAAGCCATAAGTGTCAAATAATTCAAATGCAAAATTTCCATCAATTAATGCAGATGAACTTGATTTGCAATAATTTTCAAAACGTGTAATTCCATTTCCTAAAGTCTTTAAGAAGGATGCTTCTTCTTCCTTTATTACCCGCTCTATTAATGATTGTTGTACTACAATCTCCGGGAAAGTTGCACCCATTTGCGCAACCAATACCTCTACCATCGAATACATAAATGGTTCCTGAAACGATAAAAAAGTATAGCCATAACGCACCGCGCGGCGCAAGATTCGTCGAATGACATATCCCGCTTTGTTGTTACTGGGTAGTTGTCCATCTGCAATAGCAAAAGCAATCGTTCGTATGTGATCGGCAATCACACGCAAGGCAATGTCGGTTGACTCATCAATACCATATTTTTTGCCCGATTCATGTACCAGAAATTGTATCAACGGTTGAAAAACATCCGTATCATAATTTGATTTTTTTCCTTGCAGGGCCATACATAATCGTTCAAAACCCATTCCGGTATCAACATGTTGTTTCGGAAGTTTAACTAAACTGCCATCAGCCTTGCGTTCAAACTCCATAAACACATTGTTCCAAATTTCAACTACCTGAGGATGATCGTTATTAACTAAAGTTTTGCCATCAATTTTTTTGCGCTCAGCATCATCACGTAAATCAATGTGAATTTCGGTACACGGTCCACATGGTCCGGTATCGCCCATCTCCCAAAAGTTATCTTTTTTATTTCCACGCAAAATGCGGTCTTCCGGCACAAGTTTTTTCCAGCAATCAAATGCTTCTTGGTCAAATGCTAATTTCTCATCGGCATTTCCTTCAAAAACGGTAACATACATTCTATCTGCATCAATTTTATATACGTCATGAAGCAGTTCCCATGCCCAGGCAATGGCTTCTTTTTTAAAATAATCTCCAAAGCTCCAATTACCCAGCATTTCAAACATGGTGTGATGGTAGGTATCTACACCTACTTCTTCCAAATCATTGTGTTTTCCACTAACACGCAAGCATTTTTGGGTATCGGCAATGCGTGGAAATTTTATTGGAGCGTTTCCTAAGAATAAATCTTTAAATGGAGCCATTCCGCTATTTGTAAACATTAAGGTTGGATCATTTTTTACAACCATAGGTGCACTGGGCACAATTTCATGTCCTTTTGATTTAAAAAATTCTAAAAAAGTACTTCTGATTTGAGTTGAGTTCATTCCTATTTGAAATTTCGGTTCAGTCTATCATGCTCGCATTTGCGAATCGCTGCAATGTGTTCGATTCAATTTTTGCGTTGCAAATTTACTTTAATTAGCTAATTTCGCATACACCGCATTAATTTTTGATGGAATGAGTAAGGTTAAATTTTATTTCAACACTAAATCACTTAAGTACGAAAGAGTTCAGCTAAAACTGTGGGACAGGTTGAAACGATTTTTGTCGTATGTGGCTTCAGGATTGGTGTTCGCAACTGTAACCATTTGGATTGCTTATACCTATTTTGACTCACCAAAGGAAAAGCAGTTAAAACGCGAAATAGTTCAACTACGCGATCAATACGATTATTTAAATGAAAAGATGTCGCAAATGAATGTGGTGTTAGAAGATATTCAGAACCGCGATGATAATATTTACCGTGTGATTTTTGAAGCCGAACCTATACCGGATAATATTCGAAAAGCAGGTTTTGGAGGAGTTGATCGTTACCGCCAATTAGAAGGTTACAGTAATTCGGATTTGCTTATTGAAACTACTAAAAAATTTGACCAGCTTGCGAAGCGCATGTATATACAATCCAAATCGTTTGACGATGTTGCCAATTTAGCCAAAAATAAAGCGGTTCTATTAGCTTCCATACCTGCTATTCAGCCCATCGCCAATAAAGATTTAAGGCGAATGGCCAGCGGATATGGTTTTAGAACACATCCAATTTATAAAACAGAACATTTTCACTCAGGGATCGATTTTAGTGCTAACGTTGGAACCGAAATTTATGCCACCGGTGACGGAGTAGTTGAGCGCGCCGACGATTTGGCTCAAGGCTACGGAAATCACGTGGTGATTAATCATGGTTACGGATATGAGACACTTTATGGACACATGAGTAAAATTATTGCACGGGTTGGTCAACACGTTAAACGTGGCGATATCATAGGATTGGTTGGCAGTACCGGAATGAGCACAGCACCTCACCTTCACTATGAAGTAATTAAGAACCAAAATAAGATAAATCCAATCAACTTTTTCTTCAACGATTTAAGTGCGGATGAGTATGCACAGATGCTTGATTTATCAAGCAAATCGAATCAATCATTTGACTAATTTTGTTTTGCTTTTATAAGAAACCACACAATAATTTTACGCATGCCATACAAAGAAACTGAAACGGTAAAATTATATTACACCATGGGCGAAGTGGCTAAAATGTTTGATGTTAATCCATCCTTGATTCGATTTTGGGAAAAGGAATTTGATAGCATCCAACCCAAAAAAAATAAAAAAGGGAATCGTTTATTCACGAAGGAAGATCTGGATAGTTTTAAACAGATTTATACCTTGGTGAAACAAAAGGGATTTACTTTACAAGGTGCAAAAGCTACCTTGAAAAAAAATTCTGAGGAACAAATTCAACAGGAAAAGGAAGTTTTGCTTGCTAAACTTGAAGCAGTTAAACTCAAATTACTTGACTTGCAAAAGAATTGTTAATAATAGGAGTGGGGCAATAAATAATTTTGAACGTATTCCTTTACACCTGCTTCGAGCGAATAAAAAGGTGCAGTATAACCTGCATTGCGTAATTTTTGCATGTTCGCTTCCGTAAAGTATTGGTAGCTTTCTCTAATGTCTTGTGGAGTATCAATAAATGTAATATTGACTTGTTTCGACATAGCATCAAAGGTTGCACGCGTTAAATCTAAAAATGTACGGGCCTTTCCCGAACCTAAATTGTAGATGCCTGATGCCGGTTGATGCATTTGTAAAAAATGAGCAACGTCAATCACATCCTTCACATATACAAAGTCACG
>DGQS01000243.1 GCA_002389785.1 Bacteroidetes bacterium UBA4408 | reverse complement strand
TAATCAACTTTACAGGGAAAATCTTTTAATCGTTCGCTAAACGTTTTATAATGTTGGAGTGCAAGTATAGTAGTTGGAACCAGCACTGCCACTTGTTTACTGTCGTTTACTGCTTTGAATGCAGCACGAATTGCAACTTCTGTTTTCCCAAATCCAACATCCCCACATATTAAGCGATCCATTGGATAAGAACTTTCCATGTCTTTTTTTAGTGCAGCTGTAGCCTTCTCTTGATCGGGGGTATCTTCATAAATAAAACTTGCTTCTAATTCGGTTTGTAAATAGGTATCGGGCATAAATTCAAAACCTTTTTGAGCTTTGCGTTTAGCGTAAAGTCTTATTAAATCAAAGGCAATTTCTTTTACTTTGGATTTTGTTTTTTGCTTTAAAGTTGCCCATGCATTTGAGCCTAGTTTGTTAATTTTAGGCGTGGTTCCTTCAGCTCCTGAAAATTTCGAAATACGGTGAAGTGAATGAATACTGATGTATAAAATATCGTTGTCTTTGTAAACCAAACGTATTGCTTCTTGGGGCTTACCATTGACATCAATTTTTTCGAGTCCTGCAAATCTTCCCACACCATGATCGATGTGCGTAATGAAATCGCCGGGTTGCAGGGCACCGAGTTCTTTAAGCGTAATAGCTTGTTTATTGTTGTTATTACTTTTTATTTTATAACGGTGATACCTGTCAAAAATCTGATGATCGGTATAACAGGCAAGTTGTAAGTCGCGGTCAATAAATCCTTCATGAATTGAAAGTAAAATTGGGCTCACTTCATCAGCAGAGAATTTAGGTCCTTTATTGGCTTTTACATCTTCAAGAATGGCATAAATTCGTTCAGTTTGTTTAGCAGTATCGGCGAATAAAATATTCTTAATTTTTTTAGCTGCATTTTCTCTCAAATTAGCAATAAGCAACTCAAAGTTTTTATTGAAATTAGGTTGAGGAGAAAAGTTACAGGTGATAACCTGGTTGCTTTGAAAACGAGTTTTTGAGGATAGTTCAACCACTTGCATTTTTTTGCAAGAAGCTAAGAATGATGCATCATCAATAAATAATTCCTCTGGAGGAAGCTGTTCGATAAGGGTTGAAATTTTTTGATAGGCTTCACTTGCGTGTTCAAATTCTTTCTGAATTCGTTCGGCACAAAAATCAATATCACGGGTCCAAATAATTGTTTCATTTGATAAAAAATCTAGAAAAGATTCACGGTGTTCGTGTAATATTTTTTCCTGAACATTTGGAACGATTGCAATTTTTGCAAAATTGGCAATGGATAATTGGCTAACAACATCAAAACTTCGAATTGAATCTACTTCATTTCCCAATAATTCAATTCGATAAGGATGGTCGTTCGAAAATGAAAATACGTCTACAATTCCACCTCTCACTGAATATTGTCCGGGTTCAATCACATAGTCCATTCGTTCGAAACCAAATTCGTGCAATAGGTCCATCATAAACTCCAAACTAACTTGCTCACCCGGCTTCAGTTCCATGGTGTTTTTAGTTAAGTGCTTTTTAGTAACTACTTTTTCGGCGAGCGCTTCAGGGTAGCTAACAACAATGCAAGGCTTTGAACTTTTGTTGAGGGTGTTGAGTACTTCAGCTCTCAGCAAAATATTAGCATTGTCAATAGCCTCAGGGTCGTATGGTTTTTTATAAGAAGGGGGAAAATAGAGACAATTTTTATCGCCAGTTAAATTTTCAATATCGTTTAAAAAATAAGCGGCTTCTTCTTTATCGCTAAAAATGAACAATTGATTTTTTTGACTTTCAGCAAATACAGCAGCAGCAATAAATGAAACGGAAGAACCAATCGCGCCCTTTAATTGAATTTTTAGTGTAGGATTGGAAGTAATTCCCGAAATTATACGGGTGGTTATATCGCTTTTACGATAAGCACTTACTAAGTCATTAATCGTCATGTGTTGTTGATCGGAAATAAGCTGCTGATAGATTTTAAGGCTTCAAAGGTACACAAAGCTAAGACTAAAAATAAAATATAAGTCTTTGTTTGAAAGCAACTCGCTTAATTTTAAAAATTTTACGTTTCAAGTATTTATTTTTTAAAACAATAAATTTCTATTTCAATCGTTGACTTAAAATGATTCGACTTTTAATCGGTTGTTTTTGTTTTCTAGCTAGTTATGCTGCAACTGCTCAAATACGTTTTGGCATAGGAGTGAACAATTCGTTGTTTTTTGTTTCAACTTCAATTGCAGGAATTAAAGCGCAGCCATCCTTGTTAAATCCTGGTTTCAATGCCAATGTAAAACTAAAATTGGTTAAAAAATTCAACATTCATTTCTATGGAGAGGGTGGATATCAGCGGCTAAGGTTTAAGGACGAATTAAACAAAGCCAAAATACATTACGAGCAACGACTTGGCGGTATAGAACTAAACTATTTGCCTTTCCAACACAAAACGAAATTACAACTTTATGGAGTACTCATTGATTTTGCCTACTTAAGATCGGCTATAACCGGATTTTACAGAGATGCCCAAAACACAAATTACTCAGGAAATTATGCTCAATTTTCAATGCAGTTCAAAAACAGAAATGATGTAGTAACTTTTGATCTTAATAATTCAACATACTTAACACGGTACTTGATTGGTATAGGCTGCATGTCTGAAAATCATTTGCGCAAAGCATTGATTATAGATTACTATATCAAAGCATTATTCATCAATAGACCTTATCCGGAATTGGTAGCGCGTAGTTCCTATTCCAATGAAGCAGTTTACCTTGCGCAAGCACAAAAAATTTTTGTAAAGGCCGGAATTGTTATGTACTTCGGTAAAATGAAAGGAATGGTTTTTTAAAATTAATCCTTCTTATTTTCTTACGAAAACAACTTTTAGTAAAGCAAACAGCAATCTGTATAGTGCAAAATACTTAGCGACTAATGCTGAGTTTTTTTGTTTGCCTCATTGTTGTGCCATTTAGGGATACAAAATAAACTCCATCGGGAAGTGTTGTTGCATCGAAACTAAAACCGCTCCCCTTATTTAAATTAGCAACATTGTTCGATTTCACCAATTTACCGGTGATAGCAAAAAGCGAAATACTTTGAAAGGCTTCCGGTTGATTCGACTTAATTACTATTTCATTTCTTCCTGCATCAAAGTAAACGGAAGTTTCATTTTGGTCTTGTGCAACTACCGACAGTGCACAGTTTCCACTTTGACATAAGCTAAAGCAGGCGTTGGGTAAAGTAGCAGCTGTTTCAGTAACATCAAAAAATCGTTTATAGCCTCCCGATCCTTGAATTATACCGCAAGCAGCAGGAACAACTTCTGCATCAGCAGCCTGATTTCCATTTACAAATTTGTATCGAATAGAAGTAGTTGTATCTAAATTCAAAACTGTTTCATACACATTGCCTCCAATTGATGTCATTGCATTTGCACCATAATCCCAACCGTTAAAATTTCCTGCAATGTGCACACCATTGGGAGAAACAGGAAGAAAACCACTTAAATCAACTCGAAATCCAATTGCAGCATACCCTATACAATTGGCACATTCATTAAAACAAACTGTTGGTAAAGTATCAGCATTTTCGGGTACATCTAAAAATCGTTCATTGAAACCTCCTACGTTACTTAATCCACAAGCTAAAGGAACCGTTTCGGCAGCAGAAACAGAAAGGCCATTTACATATCTATAACGTATAAAAGAAGAGGTGTCTAGATCAACTACAGCTTCATATACTCCATTTCCAATGGGCGACATCAATGTAGAATCAGCATCGTAATTATTAAAATTTCCTACCATATACACTCCATTTGGAGAAACAATTTCATTGTTCATGTTAACACGAAATGTTATTGGACGTTTTATTGTAACGTCAACAACAGTAAATGACGCAGAGTCCCAAATACACTTTAGCGTATCACCATCGTTTACAACATAACTTCGCGAAGAGGTGGCTTCAAAGGTCGACCAATTGTGGTTGATTCTGAATTTAAAGGATATGGTATCGCCTTGTGCAAAAGTGGTATACGTTTTACGAAAATTATAACCTCCAATTGAGTACATATCATCCGCGGCTGCAGGATTAAAACCATTAAATGAACCAACAATATCAGGTGATCCTCCTTGATAAATTCCGGCATTAACCGCAGGAGTAATATCTAGGTCAATAGTTACATCGGCAAGTGTTGATTTTTTATTTTTTACACAGATATAAAAATCATAATCTATTGAAAATATTGGGCTTGCTACAGCTATGTAGTAAGTGTTACCGGGTACCAATCCCGAGACCACCATGCTTGCTTGACCAATTCCGCCTGCGGGAGCTTGCGCACAAGTAATAAATGTGGTTAGGTTTTCCCATAGACTAATCATTGGCAATAAGGCTCCTGTTCCATTTGCTTGTATTTCAACTACGGATGAATCGGCTATGAATTTATACCATACTTCAGCTACAGATTGAGAGAAACCGTTGCAAGTAAAAAAGGAAATATCCTGAGTGCAGTTTTCCAATGAACCCAACACCGCATTACAAGTAGTACTAGCGGTAATTAATTGAGCATTTGCAAACAAATCATTTGGAGGCCCACCAATGATGTCAATTGTGTAATCTTCAGTTTCTCCGCTTCCAAAGGTAGTGCAGGCATCAGTTGCAGCGTTTGGATTTCCGGCTAATCGAGAACGAATGCGTAAACCGGTAGCACCCGTAAGTGCAGTTAATGGCACAACAACCGTTGCATAAGTTGGACTATTCGCAACAGAACTAGCAGTTATTTCAGTCCATTCATAACTATCAAAAGTAGCATTGTGATCATAATCAATCCATAAAGAAATGTTGTTATTAGCTGTTGTTGTTATTACAACCGTTGCAGATAAACCGGTTTGAAGGCTGGTGGAATATGCAGGATATGGGTAAATACTATAAGCATTACCATTGGCCGAACCACAACCACTCCCTGAATTAACAAGTGTCGCGCTCGAACCATAGATTAATACTTCATTAATATTGTCGGCCGCATTACAAGTAGACAAATGCGGTGCAATGCAATATTGAGCGTGCAGCAAAGGGATAGAAAAAAATAAGGTAAAAGATAAAAGGTATAAGTATTTTTTCATGGAAAGATTTTCTTTAGTAAAAAGGAGTTAGATTTGATTTTAAAAATAAAGCAAAATACTGAGTTATCAAAATGAAGACTTCTTGCCGTGTAAAAATATTTTTAGCTCGGATCATGTATCTGTTGTTTACACTATTTATTGTTGATTTTGATGCGTATGCTTCAAGTTCAAAATCAATAGAACAATTGAAACAAGAAATTGTAAAATCAACTAACGATTCACTAAAAGTTCTACTTCAAATTGAGCTTTCGCAGCACAATTTGTTAAGTTCTGAGAATTCTATAAAAATTAAGCAAGAGGCGCTTCAACTGTCAAAGAAAATAAATAGCCACTATTTACAGGCAATTTGTTTTCAAAGTTTGGGAAATTATTACCTGAATGCTAAAAGTGATTTTAACTCATCGTTGGTAAATTTTTTGGAAGCTATAAAAGTTTGTGACAAGCATAATTTTACCAATTTAAAAGGCAAAGTATTTATTGGTCTTGCTGGACTTTATCTAAAAAAGGAGGATTTCGCAACTGCTGAAAAATATTATTTGCAAGGCATCGAAATAAAGGAGATTGAAAATGATCCCAATGAACTTGGAGATGCCTATAACAATTTCGGAAATTTTTACAACGACATTGCTGATTATCCCAATGCTTTGCGCTATTATCAAAAATCACTGGCAATTCGGTTAAAGCAGAACGATACCTTATCCATTGCTGTTTGTTACGACAACATTGCTAATGCATATTCTGCTAGGGGAGCAGCGTCTAATACCAATTCTGACTTTGCTCTTGCCGAAAACTATTATAAGAAAGCGCTTAGTGCATTTCTTACTTTAAATGATAAGCTAGAACTGGCCATTTGTTACTTAAATTTAAGTGAGTTTTATTTTGAAAAGAGTGAACTCTTTAATTCGGTCTCAGATAAAAATATTGCACTTGAAAATTGTTTGAAGGGCTTGGAGCTTAGCAAGGAAATAGGTTTCAAAGAAGGTGAGGCGGCAGCCTATGGCAATTTATCGCAGATTTATGAAAACTCTAACCAACCAGATTTAGCATTGGCATATTACAAACGACACAAGCAAGTAAGTGATAGCATTAATAGTCTCGAAAGTAACAAGCACATTGCCGAACTACAAATGCGGTATGATGTAGATAAAAAGGACAATGAAATTACCATCCTGAATAAAGACAAAAAAATTCAAGCGAGCGAGCTTAATCGTCAAAAAATAGTGCGAAATTCATTCATTGGTGGCTTTATTCTGGTAGTGATTTTTTCGTTTTTTCTATATCGAAATTATACTGAAAAGAAAAAGGTGAACATGCAACTAAGCATTGCCAAGTCGCTGATTGAAGATAAAAATAAAAACATAACCGACAGTATTAACTATGCACAACGCATACAGCAAGCTATATTACCATTAGAGCAAGGGTTAACCGATTACCTTCCCGAATCTTTTATATTGTTTAAGCCTAAAGATATAGTGAGTGGAGATTTTTACTGGTTTAATTCAACTGCGTCAAGTGCATCAAAGTCTGAACCTGATACCTTGATCATCGCAGCAGCAGATTGCACTGGACATGGAGTTCCGGGTGCATTTATGAGTGTTATTGGTACTAATTTATTAAATGAAATAGTTAAAATAAATGGTCTTTCACAACCGGGAAATATATTAACTCAACTAAATGAACACGTGCGAATTGCTTTAAAGCAAAATCAACCCGGAACACAAACCAATGATGGAATGGATGTGTGTTTATGTGCGATCAATAAAAGCGAGAAAGTAATTGAGTATGCCGGAGCCAATCGTCCGCTTTATGTATTTCGGAACAGGGCAGGTTCATATAATTTTGAAGAAATAAAATCAAGTAAATTTCCAGTAGGTGGAAGTCAGTATAATTTGGAAGATTTAGTCTACAAAAATCACCAACTCCATATTGAAAACGGTGATACTTTTTATTTGTTTTCAGATGGATTTTGTGATCAGTTTGGAGGTCCAAACGATAAAAAATTTATGAGTAAAAAGTTTCGAGAGTTGTTGCAGCAAATTCAACCTATGTCAATGAAGGAACAGGAGAAAATATTGCGCAACAGCATTGAAGAATGGATGGGTTCACAAGAACAATCAGACGATATTTTGGTAATAGGAATTCGACTTTAAGTTAATCTTCCACAAAAAAATCAAGTAAATTTTCATAATAACTTTCTACCCAACCGGCTGCAATTTCGTCGTAATCGGTATCTGGAATATTGGTGTGTGTTACTTCCATGGAAGTTTCATTTCCTTGAGGATGCAATTTAATGGTAACAATTGAATCGCTCGATGCCTCATCAAAATACCAGTGTTGCACAATTTTTTTGTTGGGTTCAAATGCTATATTTTTCCCAACAATACTTCCATCCCATAAGGAAAATTCACTACCTGGTAACTCGCTCATTTCAGCCCAATCGCCAGTCCACAACATGATACTTTCAGGTTTTACTAAGGCAAGATAAACTTCTTCAGGGCTCGCGGGTAAAGTGAAATATTTCTTGAAGGTTTTCATTTCAGAGCTTTTTTAATTTGTGGATATGAAATTAGTTGAAGGTAGAATTAATTCTGAAATCTTTAAATAGAAGAGTCTTATGCGCTCGATGGAAGGATTTCGAAATTTTTAATTCAAGACTTTAACTATTTGTTGTCTATGTCTGCGAACATGTTCATACATAAAATCGAGGCCTCCATAAATGCTCATTTTTCCAGCAACAGGATGTTTGTAAATGCATTTCGATAGAACATGCGCTGGCAACCAGTCCAACAATTCTTTTAACTGTTGTCTTACCGCTGCCCATTTTGTTTTTAATTCTGAAAAATCAGTTGTGTTTGTAGGATTACTAACAAGTGCTGGAGCGCTAAACTTTAAAGGTGATCGAAGAAAAATACGCAGTAAAAATTTACGCACTGCAGTATGTAAACCGGTAGATTCAAAATGCTTTGCTGTTAAAACTTTTGCCTGAATTGATTTAATAGAAATTTCCTCCGCCAAAATTAAGTGTTCAATAATTTGATTTACCGACCATTTGTTGTTTTCGGTTGGTAAATTCAATCTTGTGTTGGGATAGGCCTCAAGTTGTAGCAGCAAATTAATGCGTTGTTTTTCGAGCCTTCCAAATAATTGATTTAACTTATTTTCCACAAAATATTATTTTGCAGGAGAAAATTCCTGCATAAAGTTTTCAGCTTTTGCAACCATTTCGTTCGAACCTATGAACATAGGAACACGCTGATGAAGACTTTCAGGTTGTATTTCTAAAATGCGTTTAAAACCGTCGGTTGCTTTTCCGCCGGCTTGCTCAACAACAAAAGAAAGTGGGTTGCATTCATACACTAAACGTAATTTTCCTTTTGGACTTTTACTTGTGGTAGGATAAATAAAAACTCCACCTTTAATTAAATTGCGGTGAATATCGGCTACGGCCGAACCAATATAGCGTGATGAATAAGGTCGATTTGTAGATGCATCTTCTTCTTGGCAAAACTTAATGTACTTTTTAACTCCTTCCGGAAAGTGCACATAATAACCTTCGTTAATGCTATAAGTTTTTCCATTTTCCGGAATTTTAAAATCGGGGTGCGACAAACAAAATTCACCAATGCTAGGATCAAGTGTAAAGCCATTTACTCCTTTACCTGTAGTATACACAAGCATGGTAGAAGATCCATAAATTACATATCCGGCTGCGACTTGTTCAGTTCCTTTTTGCAAGAAATCTTCAAGCATTGCAGGTCCTGAAAGAGATTTACGACGATATATTGAGAAAATAGTTCCCACCGAAACATTTACATCAATATTGCTTGAACCATCCAAAGGATCCAACGCAACAACATATTTTGCGTTGGAAGAAACGGCATTGTCAACCAAAATAATATCTTCATTTTCTTCACTTGCAATGGCACAGCATTCGCCACCTGAACTTAATGCAGAAATAAATTGTTCGTTGGCAAATAAATCCAGTTTTTTAACTTCTTCCCCTTGCACATTGGTTGATCCGGCATTCCCTAAAATATCTACTAATCCTGCTTTGTTTACTTCACGGTGTACAATTTTTGAAGCAATACCAATATCGCGCAATAGGCGTGAAAGTTCACCTTTTGAGAAAGGGAAATCGGCTTGTTTTTCAATAATAAATTGTCCCAGTGTTTTTACTCCTTTTTTCTTATTCATAGTTTTTATTTAAAAGCTGATTTGTAGAATTATATAAGATAGCAAGTTAGACGCAATCTGTTACTATTTTGAAGGGTTTTTTTACAAATATCTAAAAATTATTGGTTTTGCTTTAACGTGATTTAGTCAACAATTTGTTTCATATTAGGAGGATTTTATAAAGAATAAACTGAGAAAAGTATTGCAACACCGTCTACTTACTCACTATTAATAGGTAATTTTTGTAGTCAGGTTTGATGAATCCTTTTAAATACCTATTTTCGTCAAATTAAATATTTAGAACAATTCTAAATAAGATAAAGCTTAGTAATGGTAGAGAATTTAGCCGAATTAACCGAAGGAGAATCGGCCCGTATTTTATCGTTTACCGATTTAGAAATGTCGCTCAAGTTTTTAGAAATGGGTTGCATTCCGGGAGAAATAATTACGCTTGAGCGGGTAGCTCCATTTGGCGATCCAATTGCTATTTCGGTAGCGGGTTATTTACTAAGTATGCGTAAATCAGAAGCTGCTACGGTAGTAATTAAAAGGTTGAATGCATCGCAAAACAAATGAATTATTGTGTAAGGGAAGAAATTGTTTAATGCAAATGAAAAGCTAACTACCGGTGTCGAAAAACAGTACTCAAAATCAATTGCATGTTGCATTAGTTGGCAATCCCAATAGCGGGAAGTCTACCCTGTTTAACTCATTGACCGGATTAAATCAAAAAATTGGAAATTTCCCAGGAGTAACAGTCGATAAAAAAATGGGAGAGTTGCTACTTGACACTCCCAATGGAAAAATCAAAGCAACACTTATAGATTTACCGGGTACCTATAGTTTGTATCCAAAATCCATTGATGAGGAGGTAGCGTTTCAAGCCTTGTGCGATCCCGAAAATGAGCATTTTCCCGACCTTACGGTGATAGTAGCAGATGCTACAAATTTAAAACGAAGTTTGTTTCTCTGTTCGCAGATTATTGATTTGAAAATGCCGGTTGTGCTGGCATTGAACATGATGGACTTGGCAGAAAAGCACCGCATTCAAATAGATGCTTCACGTTTGAGCAAAGCGCTGGGTGTACCTGTAATTAAGCTAAATGCGCGAAAAGGCGAAGGCATTGACGAATTGAAAGTTGCGATAGCAAAAACCACCCAACATTCAAAAACCGATTTGCTTCAGATTAATAAAATTGCTCCTGAAACGATTGAAGAGATTAAAAAAATCGTGAATGTAAATTGCGATTTCTCAGCGTTTATTCTTGCGAATAATTTGAATATTATTTCGCTTGTAAATTTAAATTCTGATAAAAAAGCTGCACTGCAACGTTTACTTGACCACCATCAATTTGACGCAAAAAAGTTACAAGCACTTGAGTCAATTGAACGTTACAAAGTAATCGCTGAAATAATGGAAAAGGTAGTGAAGGAAGGAGAAAGCAAAACCACTAACCTGCGTACAAAAAAATTAGATAAACTTTTAACTCATCGCATTTGGGGTTATTTGATTTTTTTAGTGGTACTATTTTTAATTTTTCAATCCATTTTTACGTTTGCAGCGATTCCTATGGAAGTGATTGAGCAGTTGTTTTTGCAATTATCTGCGTTTACACAAAATCACTTACCACCGGGCATGTTTACCGATTTAATCGTTAATGGGATTATTGCAGGACTTAGTGGGGTCGCAGTTTTTATTCCTCAAATTGCCTTGCTTTTTGCGTTTATCGCTATTTTAGAAGATACCGGTTATATGAGCCGTGTTAGTTTCATCATGGATAAACTAATGCGCAAATTTGGACTCAATGGAAAATCAGTAATACCCTTGATAAGCGGTGTAGCTTGTGCTGTTCCGGCTATTATGAGTGCCCGCAATATTGGTAATTGGAAGGAACGAATGATTACCATTATGGTTACTCCATTAATGAGTTGTTCAGCTCGATTACCGGTTTATACTTTATTGATTTCACTGGTTGTTCCGGAAGATGCACGCTACTATTTTTTCAATGTTCAAGGATTGGTGCTCATGGCACTC
>DGQS01000231.1 GCA_002389785.1 Bacteroidetes bacterium UBA4408 | reverse complement strand
CTGTAGAAGTCGGATGATAGGTGGTTTCCAGCTTTTCATAACCGGGAAGGAATATTCCTTTATAAGTTTTTCGTTCAATAAAAATATGCACCGTTTCACCATAAGTATGAATTCCCGATTGGCGAATAATACCGTGCTTGTCTTCGATGGTTTTGGGAAGTAAATACGGAATAGCACCGCGTGAAACCGTTTGTTCATAAGCATCGTAAGCATCGTTTACCCATAAAGCAATCACCTTAACTCCATCGCCATGTTTTTGCAAATGCTGTGAAATTTCTCCGGCATTATCGAGGGGAGTTGTAAGCACCAATTTTATTTTTCCTTGCTGAAGCACATAGGAAGTGCGGTCGCGCAATCCTGTTTCCAAACCTGCATAAGCCAAGTCTTGAAAGCCAAATGCTGTTTTGTAGAAATGAGCAGCTTGCTTGGCATTCCCCACATACAATTCAACATAATCGGTTCCGTTGATGGGCAAAAAATCTTGTGCTTTGTCAAATATTTTTTGTGTTTCGCTGTAATCAAAATTCTTTACTGCTGTTAAATCTTTTGTTTCCATTTTTTTAGGTGCTTAATTAGAATTTGCTAAGGTTAAATAATTGGCTACACTTGCCGCTGTTTCGTGTAATCCCTTTTTACCACTTTCCCAATCGGCAGGACAAACCTCGCCGTTTTCTTCAAAAAAGTTTAAGGCATCCACCATGCGTAATGCTTCAGCAACACTTCTGCCCAAAGGCAAATCATTGATCACCTGATGACGAATTATGCCTTTCTTATCAATTAAAAACAAACCACGGTATGCTACAGGATTTCCTTTGAATTCAAGTTCGTTTTCAGCATTTAATGAATACTCTCCTGCAAGTACACCAAACTTCATTGCAATTGTTTTAGAAACATCGGCAACCAAAGGATAGGTTACACCTTTAATTCCACCCTTGCTTTGTTCGGTCGATAACCAAGCCCAGTGAGCGTATTTTGAATCAATTGAGCAAGCCACAACCTCGGTATCACGCTTTTTAAAATCGCTCAAATGCCTTTGAAATGCCAGCAATTCAGTTGGGCAAACAAAGGTAAAATCCATCGGATAAAAGAAAAACACTACATTCTTTTTCCCAATAAATTGTTGCAAAGAAAATTCTTCCACAAAATCACTTCCATTAACTACAGCTGCTTCAACAAATTTAGGAGCTGCTTTTCCAAGTATATTTTTCATTTAGTTAGATTTAAACTGTTACTGCATTTTTTGTTGTTGACGACCAAGATTGGTAATACTCTTTAATATTAATATTCATGGCATCTTCGGTAAGCATTACCGGATTAAAAGGATCAATCATTACGGCCATTTCGTTGGTTTCTTTTTTTCCGATACTGCGCTCAATGGCTCCCGGATGCGGTCCGTGTGGAATGCCTGAAGGATGCAAGGTTATTTGTCCGCGTTGAATATTGTTGCGGCTCATAAAATCACCTTCAACGTAATACAATATTTCATCTGAATCAACATTGCTGTGATGGTAAGGTGCAGGAATTGCTTCAGGATGATAATCGTACAATCGGGGAACAAATGAACAGACTACAAAATTTCGTCCTTCAAAATTCTGGTGAATAGGTGGTGGCATGTGAATGCGACCGGTAATCGGCTCAAAATTTTTAATGTTGAAAGCATAAGGGAACTCGTATCCGTCCCACCCTACCACATCAAAAGGATGATTTTCGTAGATGTAAGGAAAAATAGTTCCTTGCTTCTTGATGCGTAAATCAAAGGCTCCAAGCTCATCATAAGTCACTAAATTTTCAGGAACTTTTATATCGCGTTCACAAAAAGGCGAATGTTCGAGCAATTGACCAAATTCATTTCTATAACGTTTGGGTGTTTGTATAGCACTGAAAGATTCGATAAACAAAAAGCGGTTATCGCTGGTGCTTAACTCCAGTTTATACACAGTTCCTTTAGGAATAACAATATAATCGCCATATTCAAATGGTATAGATCCAAACATGGTATGCAAGGTTCCTTCACCTTTATGAATAAAAAGCAATTCATCGGCTTCAGCATTCTTATAAAAATAGGAAGTCGATTTACTTGGTGCAGCTAAACCAATTTGCATATCGTTATTTACAAATAAGGTTTTTCTGCTTTTAATATAATCTGATTCAGCAGGAATTTCAAAGCCATTGAAACTTACATTGCGCATGTTAGTTTCTACAGCTATTTTAGGTTTCACGCTATACGGTGTTCCTACTTGTTTTACTTGCGTAGGCGGGTACAAGTGGTACACAAGCGAACTCATGCCACTAAAGCCTTGTGAGGCTACTAATTCTTCTTGATAAAGTTTACCGTTTGATTGGCGAAAAACTACGTGTCGCTTTGCCGGAATTTTTCCGGCTCTATGATAAAAAGGCATCTCTTGAAATTTTTTTCAAAGGACGCCAGGATTGGCAGGTTAAAAAATGATTTTAATCAGCAACAAACTAATTTACATCAGTCACCCGCGCCAATGCCCAATCTTAATGGTCATTCAAAGGCAGACCTCTTTTTTGAAATTCCTTCCAATTGAGGTATTCAGGACCTTTTCTGTTTTCAACCATCGTGATACAATCATCTACCGGGCACATAATTTTACATAAGTTACATCCAACACATTCTTCTTCTTTAATAGTGTAAGTGTTGTAAGGCATTCCTTTTCGAATATCAATAGCCTGATGCGATGTATCTTCACAAGCAATGTAACAAAGTCCGCAGTGAATGCACTTTTCTTCGTTTATATGGGCGGTAATATGAAAGTTAATATCGAGCTCTTCCCAATGAGTAATTTTCTTGATTGATAATCCTACAAAATCGTCGATGGTCTTAAATCCCTTTTCATCCATCCAATTGCTCAATCCTTCGCACATGTCGGTTACAATTCTAAATCCGTGCTTCATTGCAGCAGTGCAAACTTGAACATTACTTGCACCCAGCAACATAAACTCGGCAGCATCTTTCCAAGTGCTGATTCCTCCAATACCTGAGATGGGAGTGTGTGATGTTTTTTCGTTTCTGCCCAGTGAGGTTAAAAACTTAAGAGCAATAGGTTTTACGGCAGGACCACAATATCCGCCATATACACTCATACCGCCCACATTCGGATTCGGTACAAAAGTATCGAGGTCGACACCGGTTATTGATTGTATAGTATTGATTAAGGATAAGCCATTGGTTCCGGCTTCAATTACTGCTTCACCTGCAGGAACAACTGAGTGAACGTTGGGAGTTAATTTAGTAATCACCGGAATTTCAGCGTACTCCATTACCCATTCTACCACCATTTTTGCAATCATTGGATCTTGTCCAACCACAGCACCCATGCCTCTTTCGACCATGCCATGCGGACAACCAAAATTTAATTCTAAGCCATGACAACCGGTATCTTGCACTTTTTTAATTAACTCGCGCCAGCTCTCTTTGGTATTGTTTGCCATGAGTGAAACAATCATTGCCCTATCGGGAAACTCTTTCATCACTTCGCGAATTTCTCGCAAATTTAATTCGAGCGGGCGATCGCTGATTAATTCAATGTTATTGAAACCCATAGCACGATGTCCTCCAAAATCAACAGAGGAATAACGCGACGAAACATTTTTAACTTGATCGCCAAGCGTTTTCCATACTACCCCACCCCATCCTGCTTCAAATGCGCGCAATACATTTATTTTTTTATCGGTTGGAGGAGCGCTTGCCAACCAAAATGGATTGGGTGATTTAATACCTAGAAATGTGGATTGTAAATTTGCCATGATATTTAGTTTACTAGCGTGAAAGTAAAATATTAGAAGGATAATTCAAAAATTCCAATGGAAAAATACACGCATACTAATTTCTACGTAAAACTATTTCAGGCAAAGTTGAACCTATTTTGTAATCAACACTTTCCTAAAAGCAGCAGTACCTTCTCCTTTCATCTTTACAAAATAATTGCCTGAATACAATTTTCTTGTATCAAAATAGGCAATGGTACTTCCTTGGTAGATCGGTATTTGCTGAATTAATCGAGCTGTAGCATCATACAATTCAATTTCCAAATTGTTTGTTGCCAAATGATTTAACTGTACTGCAATAAAATCACTTGCCGGAACAGGAAAAATTTGAATGGAAGAAATTACATATTCCTCCGTTAGTGCAGTGGGAAGATAAGTAGCAACCGGCTCAGATATGGAAGTTACCTTTGAAGCTACTTTTGTTCCATAAAATGTTGGACCCACTGCATATGGATAAGCCGAATTCCACAAAGAATCAACTGTTGCAAAATAACAATAAATGCCGGCAGGATACTCAGGAGTTACACAAAAGCGTCCGTTGTGTTCATCCAGAAAATCAGGAGTTGCTGTTGTAGTAGGTAAATATTCATAATCTTCTCGAAAATATCCAAGCGGGTAAGTACTGCTAACTGCCGGGCCTGCGGTTACGGTTGATCCATTCGCATAAGTTGTACGTGTGGTAATGTTACGTTTCACATAACTCGATTTCATACGAACAATGCCTCCTGTACCATTGCTATTTTTGTAAGCATAAGCACCGTAAATTGGGAATCCGTCGTAGGCAAATCCAATAAGCGGAGAGTGTTGTGTGCTATCAATAGCATACAATCCATCGGCATCGTACAAATTACAGATGGTTGAAAGTACGTTTAAATCGAGTTTAAATGCGCTTGGATTTTGATGATGATGATAATTTCCCATTGCAGGATGACCTTTTGAACAATCGAAACCACCACGTTCGGCAACCACAGCATCGCGGTTCCAAACACCGTCACCCGGACCACCCGGAATTGGACCACCGGCTAAAGCATTGGTTGAATTTTTCCAGGATACTCCATCTCGGTAATCAAACAATGCAACACCATTTATAAAAACACCGATATTTCCTCCGGTAGTATTCGTTGGTGTACCGGTATTTTGCGTGGGGCTTAATGGAAATTTAAAAATTGCATTTTGATTGCTGGCGATAGATGGATTACCATCCAAAAATGGTCCGGTAACATAAGCAGGAATTCCTTTGGTACTAACATAAACCCAATTACTTGAATATTGAACTGTTTGAACATTGGCTAAAACAGCGTCGACTATCGGAGTTGAATTTCCGCTGACATAATGCCTGCCGGTTATACTGGTATTTTGCAACCAACTTAGTATAGCCGGATTGGTTTGAGCATTGCTTCTTATAAAATTTGAAAAAAGAAAAGCACTTACTAAAAGTGTTACACCAAGGCCATTAAATTTTTTTTTGTGTTGCTTTTTTGTGTTCATTTTTGCTTAGTTAAGATGAATAATTTTTGTCTTAAACAGTTTGGTATTGCTAAATGCTTGAATAAAATAAAGTCCTGAAGGAATATCAGAAAAATCGATTGTTTCGAATGATTGAATACCATCTATCAAATCGCCTTGGGCATTAAAAAGTTGAACTTGTGTGATCGGAAATTTACTCTTAATAGAAACATA
>DGQS01000190.1 GCA_002389785.1 Bacteroidetes bacterium UBA4408 | reverse complement strand
GAAGGCGCAGCTGCTTCAATGGAATACATTTGGTAATGCCGGAACGGAAACAACTGAACCGAGTGTAGCCAACGATGCGAATATTGCAGGTCCCGTGAATTTAACTAACGGAGGAGGTTTTACACATGCAGCAAATGCAAACCGATATGGTGGTACCGGTTGGTTTAACACAGGCAATACAGTTGCAGGTAGTACCATTGCAGAAGCAATTGCAGGCAATGATTATGTTCAATTTATTGTTACTCCCAATCCTGGATTTTCATTTACACCAACTTCATTTGTGTTTAGTTGGGATAAGTCTGGTACCGGTCCTAAAAGTGTAGCTCTTCGATCTAGTGCAGATGGCTTTGCAACCGACTTAGGAACAGTTCTAACAGCTGCCATTGGAACATTTAACACAATTACCATTTCTGGCTTAACGAATTTAACTACTGCAACTACTTTTCGGGCATATGGTTACAACGGAACAGCAACCGGAGGTACCGGTGGTTTTGATATTGGAACCAATGTTGTGAATGTTACGCTGAATGGAACAACTGCACCAATTGTTGTTCCTCCTACACAGTTAGTAATTGCGAGTATTTCAAATCAAGTGGCAGGAGCACCTTTTTCAATAACTGTTGAATCTCGAGATGGAAGTAATGTGTTAAGCAATGTTGCTGCGGCAACTGGTTTTACTTTATCTACGAATGGTAATGCCGGAGTAATTGGTGGTACTACTACCGGTACAATTGCAATGGGTACTAATTCCATAGTTGTAAGTGGTATTACATTAGCAAGTGCAGGTTCAGGAGCCACCATAACTGCTACCCGAACTTCAGGTGATGTGCTTACAGCAGGAACTAGTAATACATTTAATGTATCAGCTGCATCCACACCAACTATCGTAGTAACCGGTAGTTTAACCGCGTTTTTAACCGCAGTCAGCACACAAAGTAGTTCACAGTCATATACTGTTTCGGGAACTGATTTATCTTCCGATATAGTAATAACCCCACCGGCAAATTTTAAAATTAGAACAGGTGTCGCTGCTTTTTCAAGCAGCCCAATCAACTTAACTCCTTCATCCGGTACAGTGGGAACAACAACCATTGATGTGTTGTATGAACCGGGAGTTGCAGGACCACATTCAGGAAATATTACACATACAAGTACCTTAGCTAGCACCGTAAATCAAGCTGTATCAGGAGCTACATTAGCCACAGAACCTACAATTGCATCTACTACAACTATTGGTGCAATTACCTCTGCAACCGCAGTAGTTAATTTTACTGGAGGAAACGGAGCAAGAAGAATCGTTGTTGCGCGCCCAAGTACTGCAGTTTCTTTTGTGCCGACTGATAATGTTTCTCCTAGTGGTGTGAATAATGATTTTTCTGCCGCAGTTGATCAAGGATCTGGAAATAAAATAGTTTACGATGGCACAGGTACAACTGTAACTGTAAACAATTTATCGGCAGGAACTACCTATCATTTTGCAGTATATGAGTACAACGGAACAGCAGGTGTTGAGAATTACTTTGCAACGGCCGGTACAGCTAACACTACTTTACCGGGTCCAATTAATTATACAACTATTGGTGCAACGTATACTCAAGATTTTAATAGCCTGCCTTTAGCCGGTACCTATTCCTACAGTGGCCAAGGTTCTGGTCCATTTTTTACATCTGTTGCCCCAATTAATGCTGCTTCTACTGTAGGTTGGCAGCATGCTAGAATTGCTGGATCAACAGTAGATGCAAAGTTTTCGTTTGATAATGGATCTGCAAACTCAGGTTCAACGTTTAGTTATGGAACAGCTGCAGCAGCTGATAGGGCCTTAGGTATGTTAGCTTCAGGTTCGAATATCAATAGAATTGGAGCTGTGATTCGTAACAACACCGGATCAACTTTGTCCTACATTAATATTACCTATGTGGGTGAACAATGGCGTTACGGTGCGGGTGTAGCAAATACACTAACGTTCGGATACCAAGTTGGTGGAACAGATATCTCAACAGGATCATTTACTGCTGTAAGTGGATTAGATTTTACTTCTCCTGTTACTAGTGGTGGAGCCGGAACACGCGATGGAAATCTTTCTATAAATAGAACTAATAAATCAGCAACAGTTGCCTTGGGTACACCTTGGTTAGCCGGTACTGATTTAGTAATTCGTTGGGATGATATTGATAACAGCGGTAGTGATGATGGATTAGGAATTGATGATTTTAACTTTTCTGCATCCGCCATTGCAGCCCCTGTTCAATTAGCAATAACCAGTGTGAACGGAGGAAGTAGCCCAACTATTAACGTACCTTTTAATGTAACTGTAACCGCAGTAGACAATTCAAATTTCCCACAAAATGTAATTGCTAATACAGATGTAACGCTTAGCTTAAATACAGGAACAGGTGCATTTGGAGGAACATTAACAGGTTCCATTTTAGCGGGTACAAGTTCAGTTATCATTACAGGAGTAACTTACAATACTGCAGAAGCAGGAGTTAGCTTAACAGCATCTCGCACTGCTGGAGATGTTTTGACTTCGGGTAACAGCGCTTCATTTACAGTTTTAGGTGCAGCTGATCATTTAGCATTCGTAGGCTTTCCATTAACCGGTGGAACGAATAATAACCTTACAACGTTTACTGTTGAAGCAAGAAGAAGCGACAATTCGGTAGATGTAAATTATACCGGAAATATTACATTGAGCATAGCTTCAGGTCCGGGAGTGATTTCCGGAACATTGGTTAAAGCTGCTGTTGCCGGTATTGCTACCTTCACAAATATTAAGTTGGATTTAGTAGGAAATTACACATTAGATGCATCTGCCTCTGGGTTAACTTCAGCAACCTCTTCTACAATAGCTATTTCAGCAGCTCCTTATATGACCGAATTAGTGGTTCCTCAATACATGGGAGCAAAAACAGATCCTGTATTAAACTTAAACAATACACGAACTCCAGTTGCTGTTTGCGTTCAATTTTTTAACCTAAATCCTAGTGCAGCTTATGATTTAAAAGCAGGTATGGCTTTAACATCTGAAGGGTCTACTGGTTATGGCGCAGGAAATTGGTGGGATGGTGCTTTGTTTGGACAAAATAATCTACAAAATGCTTTCACTACTGATGCTTCCGGAAACACCGGTCCGGTTTGGGTGTATTTACAACCATCAGGTAATGCTTCAAGATTTGGTGCAGGTCAAATTCACAATATCAGAGTTGGAGTTACCTTACACGCAGCATCAATGCCTGCAAACCCACAATTTATTGGTTCTAAAACCATCACCTCTTTAGATGTTGCAACCATTCCTTTAACCGTTTCAACTGCCGACGATGGAGCATATTTAACGGGACGTTCTGCAATTTGTGCCGATGGCAAACATGTATTACTTTATGATAACACTGCAGGAACCGGAAATCCTTTATACTCTTTTTTAATCCGACAAGCTTCTGTAACGAATGGCTCTTCTTCTGAATTACCTACTGCAGTAAATGAAATTTGGTCGCAATCGGGAGCTAGTTTGGCAGGTGATTTTGCTGCAATAATACCAATTGGTGCAAATAATCCTAATGGAGTTCGTAGAATTGAATCTCGCAATGAAGACAACAGTGTGTTTGGTGCTTCAACTGATGCTGATGGAGTTTGGCCAAGCTCTGCAAACACAACTACTGTATTAAGTAAGGCAGTTGTTGCGCTTACTCAAACAGATGCTCCTGCAATTGATTTTGCACTTCCAACTTGTGTTGTAGCAACTGCTAATAATATTTCATGTCCAACCGGTGTTTCTCTTTCATGGCCAAGCTCCGGTGATTGCGATACTTACTTAGTTAATTTCGGTACAGATAATCCTCCTACAGATATCTTAATGGGCTGGAATGTGGGTACTTCCTTAAGCTATAATTTACCTGTGTTGGCAAGCAATACACCTTACTACTATCAGATTGTTTCAGTAAATGTATTTGGACAGGCTAGTGGATGTACCATTGGGACCTTTACAACTGGTTCTAGTTTTACAGTTACACCTACCCAATCACCTTCTTCATAT
This sequence comes from Bacteroidetes bacterium UBA4408, assembly GCA_002389785.1. Taxonomy (GTDB): domain Bacteria; phylum Bacteroidota; class Bacteroidia; order UBA4408; family UBA4408; genus UBA4408. Next base: position 931 of record DGQS01000190.1, on the reverse strand, counting down.
ACCGAAACAATGGATAATGGTGTAACTCCCCCTGCATTGCCTTGTGGAATGACGAGTTCAAATGAAAATTTCCCTGTTGACGCATTTACTTGGTATACCAGTACTACTGCTCCGCATGGAGGTAGTCGTCACTTAGCAATCGACAAAAACACTAATAATACTACGGCAAAAGATGATTGGGTATATTCAGCACCAATGAATTTAACAGCAGGAAAACTGTATCGAATTTATTTTTATTACCGTGTAAGCAACGCTGCTAATCCTGAACAGTTTGAACTATTTGTAAGCAATTCAGCAGATGCGGCAACTATGACTTCAACATCTTCTGTAAAGCAACTAACAGGTCTTACAAATTTAACTTACGTTCTTGACTCAACTGCTGATATTATTCCTTTGTTAACAGGTATTCATTACTATGGAATACATGCTAATAGCGCCGCAGGTGCTGCAAGTTTATATTTAGATGATATTCAAGTAAAGGAAATTCCGGTTGCTGCGCTAGATCCGGGTTCATGTATAACCATTCCAAGTTTGTATGATCATCTTTTAGTACAACCAATATATGGTGCACAAGATTATAAGTTTAAAATTGAAAACTTAGGCATCAGCTATAGTTATGAGTTTACACGAAATCTCGCCATTCCCGATTTCCGCTTAAAATGGGCTCCGGGTGTAGTATATGGAGAAACTTATGATGTTTCTGTTTCATATAAAAAGAACAACGTTTGGAGTCCTTATGGTGCTTCTTGTCCTGTAACCATGGGCCCTTTCCCAACTACTCAATTGCGTGGTGCATCTTGTGGAGCAACCCTCACCGATTTGTATACTCCATTGTACATTGACTCAGTAGGAGGAGCGAACGATTACGAATACAAAATTGTACAAAATACCTTGGCATACGACCATACCTGGATGCGTGGTGCTCCGGCAT
>DGQS01000014.1 GCA_002389785.1 Bacteroidetes bacterium UBA4408 | reverse complement strand
GTTGTGATTGTAGTCAATAAAGGCTGAAATTAAGCAAGGATAGAAACCACTACTAGCATTGGTAACGTGCACAATTCGCAGGGGGTATGTTACTCCTTTTGTTAGTTGTGCCGGAGCTATCGAAGTATAGTTGGAGTAAGTTCCTACTGCTCCTGGTGAATAATAGTTTATTGAATCGGCACCATTGTTTAGGTTACTCAACTTTACATTCCCAATGTGTGAATTTATGTTGGTAGTGGCACCGGCACTAGGTTTAGATGCACAATAGCAGTTATAAAAAGGTTTCACATAAATAAAACGTGAAGTTGAATAAACACTGTTTCCATTGCAAGTTAACATACATCGATAATAGGCTGACACATATAAAGTCAAAGTATCGTTGTATGTATTTCCACCGGGCAATGCATTCCAGGTTAGTTGATCGGATGAGGATTCCCATTGATAGCTAATACCTGAAGCAATGGTATTTCCTTGCAAACTCAAAATAGTTTGAGAAGCTTCACAAATGCTATCACCTGATAGCGAAAGTGTGTTTCCTCCAAGTATTGGATTAGTGCAAGTTGCAGCTGCATCAATAAAAACAGTATACTCTTCAATTTCACCGCTTCCTGAATTAATGCATGCATCGGAAGAATTTAACCCGGGAAATGGATTAATGCTGCGAATTCGCAAACCGGTTTTTCCAAAATATGGAGAAATAGGAATGCTAAAATTTATTGATTGTGTTACATTCGGAAAAGCGCTTTGTGATACCAGCACAAACTCAGTTGTTTCATAAATAAAATTATGGTTGTAGTCAATCCAAAATCCAAGGGCACTATTCGCATTCGATTTTACATTCAACTGATAGTTTTGTCCTTGCGTAAGCACACAGGTAGCCGAGCCGGTATCCGGAAAACTTGTAATGTTAATTCCTGCCTGATTGTAACAATAATTGCCAGAAACCAATAGGGTAGTACCAGTTATTGATACGAGTTTGATATTATCGTTTGTCGCACAACCCGAACCGCCAACACCGGTTGTACAATAACTTTGAGCTAAACAAGTAAAAGCTAAAAATTGGAGCAATAAATAGCCAACTGAAAACAACGTAGTTTTTTTCATAGATATTAAATTATTAAACAGCACGATCGTCTGTTGCGATTAATAAATAAGGGAATAAATCAGCAGATCGAAGTATTCGAAGCTGCTGATTTATAAATTAGAAATTCGGAAAATTAGTTAATGGTAGCAGTTACAAAGATGGTGTCATTGCAATACTTGTTGATTTTAAAATCAGTTTTATTAAATACACCAGTATAGCTGTTAATGTTCCATAATACTCTTGCTTCGGCTCCATAGTAAGTTGGCTCAAGTATAGAATAATAGGGAGCTGTATATAAAACCTGAGAAGTGAATGGACCAACCAAGGATAATGGAGTAGATGAGGCAAAATTTGTAATGTTTAATGTATCGGCTGATGAATGAGGATTAAGTACATTTAATTTTACCTGAATACAAGCTCTTGCATTTTTATATCCCACTATGTCGTTTATATCTTGGCGAATTGGAATACCACTCAGCATTTTTTTAGCATCGTGCCAAATTTCAATTGGGTTTGAACCATTGTTTTCATAAGCAATTGAAAAGTACCCATTTGCGTCGGTTACAGTGGATTGATCATTTGATTCGGAAGTGCCTACTAAAGTACTTTCACCATCCTGGTGAAATGATATTTTGGCATTCGCCAATGGCAAATTGCATTCACTAAATACTCTTCCACTTAAAGTATAGGTAGGTATAACTTCTGTGTCTTTCTTGCATTTACAGCTAGTTAAAAAAACAATCGAAACAAAAAGCAAGGCTGCAAGTGATATATTATTTGAAATTGATTTTTTCATATTTTCTAAATTTTGATTTTAAAATATGCTCTGTGATGGATTTATCTCAGAACTAAAATATTCATTTTTTTAAATAAGTACAAGTTTTACTAATTCTGTTTTTGAGTTTTCTTGAAGCTGCAAAAAATAAACACCTTTTTGCAAGTGGAAAATCGATAAATCGAGCAATAGGTATCTTTGTTCCACTTCGGTAGTACTTATTTTTTTAGATACTATACTATTGCCCATCACATCTACTATTTTTACTTCACAATTTGTTGAAAACACAGGCCCAAATTCAAGCTTTACTTTATGGTTGCTGCTCGGATTAGGTATTACCCGTGATTTTGTGTGAATGAATTCAGTTGATTTCGTTTGTTGATTTACTGTTCGATTCGATTTAAAATTATAACAACACCTGTTTAATTGCCCATCTATTAATTGATAATTTGACGAATGTGGTGAGGAATAACTTAAACCAATACCAGTTGCAGCATTATTGCTGTTGCAGTAAAAATCTGCAAATGCATTTGGCATAACAACAAAGGGTTCTTCTTTTGAATAAACACCGGGTACATTAAAGTTGAAATTCAAATACGAAGGATATTCATAATGCCTATTTCGTTCGTTTACATGTATATCAAACTCAGCTTGAAAACCGGAATGCCAATTCAAAGAGCAATTTTCAAGGTACAATTCTTCGTCACCTATTTCAAGACCTATAAGGGTTCTGTATCCATTTCCTTCATTCGTGCAGGAGAAATAATGTTTATCATTAATTTGACCTGTTGGAATGCTGATGGAACTGTTATATATGTAAGGATTCCGATATCCTAAATGTGCAGTATTAGCCGTAGGGGTGTGGCCCGGATTTCCAATAATAACCGAATATGGAGTAGCTGCCAATTTACTTTGAATAGGCAATGCTTCAATATCAGTACCAAGCAAGGGCTGAACACCTAATTGTCCATAATCGAGGGCTGATTGCAAGGGAACAAAATTAAATCGATATCCATCTGAATGTACCCATGATTTATCAAAAAAACCACCATCTCCGGGTTCGTGATCAGTAATACTGCTAAATCCACCTGCTGCGGCGCAATAGGAAACTACATTTGAATGTTCTGAATGGTTTGATAACAGAGGAATGTATAAAGATGCAAAGTCAATACTAAACCACGACAATGCCGGTAAATTAAGGTAAAATCCCATGGAAACATTTAGGAAATCGCCTAACCCATTTGGGTTTGTTTTAAGATTTGCAACGCAGTTAAATAAAGGTAGGGTTTTTCCAAAGATTCGAAGCGATTTTTTATAATTTATGCCTACTAATAAATCACCTGCTGATCGCATCGAAGCAGAGTAGGGGTTTTGTTGACCAATTCCGCTAAGCGAACCGTTACTCAAAGCTACTAGTTTGCACTTTTGTGGATAATTTCCCATCGTCCTTAATTGTCCAAAAAATAAGTCTTTTTGTGGTGCCGAAGTATAGGTTACTCCGGCTCGATTGTCAACATGGTAAATTAACATTTGCTTGGCCGCCATTCCATCAAGTCCAACATTTTGAGCTTTGGCTTGTATACTCATTTGGATACCAAAGGGTAAGAATTTTAATACTCCATCTATTTGCCGATACAGCGATTGTAGCGACAAAGGTAAATTGGCTCCTTGATTGGGTGTATCAAGTGTAATCAACAATCGGGTATTGTGTTCCTTATTGCGATTGCATAACCAAGTTGAGTTTAATGTAATTATTTCAGGATGTGTTTCAATGTAATTGGCATTTAATGCATTGCCATTCTCAACAAAAAATGGATTCAAATTAGAGTTTTTATACTCATCCGATTCCATATAACTCAAAGCAAAGCGTGCAACTAATCCTCCCATACTTTCGCCCATTATTACGAATTGTTGTGCATTCTTACTTAGGTTGCACTTTAAATTTTCGATTAAATTCACTAAGTAAAGTGCATTATAGCGCATATCAATTCTACTGTTTTTCCAATCTACAACCAAAAAACTGTATCCCAAATTTCGTAATTGTACTAACTCATTTTGCTGAATCATGGATGCATAAATATCGATGGCACTTCTCCCAAATTTTGAATTGGTAAGGTTCATGTCCATTGGATCATAGCCAGATAAATAGATCACAACTTTTCCATTCATGGTGGAACTTGTATTGCAAGGCCCAAACATGGAAGCTGAAATTCCAGGTAAATCAAAGGTGAAAGATGGTGCAGGAGCCACCGTTGCAGAGTTTATTTTAATTTTAGATTGGGAATAGCATATTTGTTGGCCACTTTCATCTTCTATTTTTGTTTTAATGATTTTTATTCCTGCACTGGGGTAATTAGCCTGATAATCAAAATCAGTTGTTGGATCAATCGCAACATAGCCATTCCCATCATCAAAATCGATTTTTAAATATGCGGTATGATCGTTCATAAAATGACTCGAATTGTATACATCTGTAAATATGAAGGATGGGCTGATTCGAAAGGTTGGATTCGAGTAATCGTACGATTCATCTAGGGGTGCAGCTGCAAAAATACTGTTTTTAAGATAAGGGTTTTCACGCTTTATTTTATCCTTTAAAACGGTATCTTTTAAATTAAACTCAAAGTACTTATTGCTGCTCATTGCATCATCTTGTAACGAATAATAATCGTAGTTTAGAATGTGCATTGGAATAACCTGTTTCTCGGTTCGAAGAAATCGAGAATAAAGTGTATCAGGGTATTGCAATAGGGTAGTATCAAAGGCGCTGTGATACAGTTCCTGATATAATTCAAACCAATTGTCTTTATCCAAGGTTGTGCTGCATTGAGTTTGCCAATAATAAGCAGGTGTTGACTTAGCCGACAATTCATACAAAAACAATTTTCCGGGGACCGGTGGATGAACCCCGGAGAATAAATGCCTTAATTGTTTGTTTAAGGCTATTGTCCCTGGGTCTTGTGCCTTACTGAGCAACGGTTGTAAACTGAAAAACAGTATAAAAGCATAACTACTGTGTAAAATTTTATAAACTTGCTTTTTAACAAAACCAAACTGTGCTTCTTTTTTCATTGTTCTTGAAATTTTGAATTTGTATTGAAAAATTTGATGCAGCAAAATTGTTTAAGTGCTGTACACCGCGCAATACTTCAATTAGATGATTTTTTGTAATTCTATTTTAATAGATGAATGATAAAATAGGTAGCTGGCTACAATGCGCATTGGATAAATTAATATTGCTTAAAAATTTGTTCAATTGAACATAATCCTTAAATTTGCGCCTCCAAAAAATTAAAGAAGAATAAAATGAAAAGCAATTTACATCCTGAAAACTACCGTTTAGTAGCTTTTAAAGATATGTCAAACGAGTATACTTTTATCACTAAATCAACCGCTGAAACTAAGGATACTATTACTATCGACGGAGTTGAATACCCTCTTGTTAAGTTAGAGATTTCTCATACTTCGCATCCGTATTACACCGGAAAAATTAAATTGGTGGATACTGCAGGTCGTGTGGATAAATTCCGAAATCGTTACAGCAAAAAAGAAACTGCTGAATCAAAATAGTTATAACCATTTACTAAAAAAACCTTCCGCCCTTGGGTTGGGAGGTTTTTTTTTGCATTAACTTTGAACCTTAAACCTAAGCCATTTAATCATGAACTTTATATTTTTTGACGATAAAACTAACGAGCAATTATTGCCACTTACCTTTACACGACCTGTTGCAGATATTCGTGTTGGAATACTTACTATTCGCGAAAAGTGGGAAAAAGCGCTAGGAGTTCAAACCTCTTTTGTTAGCAAGGAATACCTTTCACTGAATTTTCCCTTGCGCATGAGCGAATCAGAAGATAACGTTTTTATAAATGGATCGCTCTGTCCAAATGCTGAACTTATTAGTAAAATAGCAGAGTTAAAGGAAGGCGAGGCGCTTGTTAACAATGAAACATTACTAGCGATTAACAATGGTGCTTCGAAATTTGTGTTTTCAAAATTTAGTATAAAAAAGCACAAAAACGTAGTTCCTTTTGATGGTGCTTTTTTTAAAATTAACCATGTATGGGAAATATTTACTAAAAATGCAGAGGCTATTTTACAAGATTTTATTGTACTCACTGCAGGACGTAAAACAAAATCGATTAGTCGTAGCAATAAATTTTTGAATCCAGATTGGATATTTATTGAAGAAGGCGCAACCGTGGAATGTTCGGTATTAAACGCTAGCGAAGGTCCAATATACATTGCTGCCGATGCAGAAGTTATGGAAGGTTCATTGATCAGAGGTCCATTTGCTTTGTGCGAGCATTCAACTTTAAAAATGGGAGCAAAAGTTTACGGAGCTACCACTATTGGCCCAAATTGCAAAGTTGGTGGTGAAATCAGCAATTCAGTTATTTTAGGCTACAGCAATAAAGCACATGATGGATTCTTAGGGAATTCTGTGATTGGCGAATGGTGTAACCTGGGAGCCGATACCAATAATTCAAACCTAAAGAACAATTATTCTAAAGTACAATTGTATAATTATCCGGCAAAAAAATACGTTGATACCGGTTTGCAGTTTTGTGGCTTAATTATGGGCGATCACAGTAAATGCGGCATTAATACGATGTTTAATACAGGGACCGTAGTGGGTGTTTCAGCCAATGTATTTGGAGCTGGTTTCCCTGATAAATTTATCCCTTCATTCACTTGGGGTGGTGTAAACGATACCGATATTTTTGATCTAGATAAAGCCATTGAATTAGCCGAACGTGTGTATCAACGAAGAGGACTAACCTTTGATGAACCCGAAAAAAAAATCATGAATTACCTCTTTAAACTGAAGAAGTAGATCCTAACATATTTTCTTTTTTCGCTTAAAAAACTACATCAACGCTAAGGCTGAAGGAAAATTCATGGCGCGTCGCCATGCCGCTAACTGTCCTAGGTGCATGGATTCGTGATTGATACACATAAATACTATCAAGTCATATACACTAGGGAAATAATTTGAAAAACGCCATTTAAAAGGTGCTTGCAGTTGTTCCTCATTAAGTTCACTTATTTTTTGCTTTACTCTATTGTGCTGACTTTCCAAAGCAGTTAACAATTCGAGTTTTGTAGGATATAATTCCACATCTAAATCAGGCATACGTGGATCGCCGGGACCTTTGCGCACAAAAAGTGAAACCCAGGATGGAGGCAAGTTCATTTCTAAACCTAGATCTCCTGCCAAAAGCGCACTTCCACTCAATAAATGTCCAAGTGTAAAGGCTGGATGATTTTCTAAACCGGCTGCCGGTGTATGAGTCATTAGCAATTCGGGAACGTCATGCACCAATGCTTTCGCATATGATAAATTAAAGTCATACTGTTTTACAATTGCCGGTATTTTCATGTCACTTTACCTTGTTAAAATGTTGTTTTATCGTAAATATTGAAGTGGTTTTTTAATACGGATTAACTTTGAATTCAATACAATAGTATTAAAAATAATACAGGATGTATTCTAGTTAATGTTCACTTAGTTTACTACTACTTTTCAATTTCAATCAATCAATAAAATCTCAAAATAAATAAAATAATAGAACTTATTTTAATGGTTAAATAAAGCCATTTAAGTGAGGTAAAAACTTATTTAACGGTAAATCTTTAGTAGTAATTCATATTAAATTTGACTTAATAATTTACATAGAAAATGAAAACAACAATTCGCCTTATCAATGTAAACAAGACCATATCTGTTTTTCTTATACTTTGTGCTTTTCATTTCAATGGAATAGCGCAGTATTCAATTGTTATTAATGGCCCTGCCGATATTTGTGGTAGCAATAATACCAGTTTATCCATTAGTCCGGCTCCAATCGGACTAACAGTGAACTGGTATAAAAACAACTTTTTACCTCCAAGTCAACCTTTCTTTACAGGTTCAGTTTTACAAAGTCCGGAATCAGGAATTTGGACTGCTGAAATTATCACTAGTACTACACCAATATTACAAACTGTTATTACACAGAGTGTAACTATTCGAACTAATTTAATTTATATCGAATCACAGTTTGGAACAGGCTCATGCACTTCCTTAACATTAGATGAAAATGCTTCGAATTTGGTCCAAATGAATTTGTATGATTTTTATCAATGGAAAAAAAATGGAGTAAGTATTCCTGGCGCTAATTCCTTTACGTATAGTGCAAGTACAACCGGGGTTTATACCTGTGTTGCTTCGTTGGGTTGTGGAACTGGTACTTCTAATCCATTATCAATAACCATTGAAAATCCTCCAACACAAAAAACAATAACAGCTAGCGGAGCCTTAACATTTTGTCAAGGCGGAAGTGTAACATTTACAATTCCTGCAACTGCTGGCTTAACCTATCAATGGCAAAAAAACAGTGTCGATATTCCTGGAGCTACTTCAACCAGCTATGTGGCCACTCAATCTGGAACTTATAGATGTAAAGAAATTTCGGTTTACTGTGGTTTTATTCATTCCACCACAAAAACTGTTACTGTAAATCAATTACCAACACCTGCCTTTATTTCTGCGTCTGGACCCACTACATTTTGTCAAGGAGGTTCAGTTGTATTGTCCGGAAATACTGCAGGTGGCGCCTGGAATACCGGAGGTACGGCTTCAACGAAAACCATAACCAGCAGCGGTGATTATTATGTAACCACTAGCAATTCATGCGGTAGTGTAACATCTAATCATATAATCGTTACAGTAAATCCTTTACCAACTCCTGCCGTAATTTCGGCACTTGGCCCGACTACTATTTGTTCGGGTTCAAGCGTTGTACTATCAGGTAATACCTTTGGTGGTGTATGGAGTGTTGGTGGAAGTACAGCACAAAATTTAACAGCTACAACTAGTGGCGACTATTATGTAACCACAACAAATACTTGTGGAAGTGCGAATTCCAATCATATTATCGTTACTGTTAACCCAACACCTGTGCCAGCTGTTATTTCGGCAAGCGGACCAACCACCTTTTGTTTGGGAGGTAGTGTCACTTTGAGTGGAAATACGAGTGGGGGTACTTGGGCCTTGGATGGTACTACCAATTCATCTATAGTGGTAAATTTAACAGGCGACTATTATGTTACAAATACCTCTTTGTGTGGGATAGTAACTTCCAATCACATTCAAGTTACTGTAAATCCTCAGCCAATAGTTTCCATTTTAGGGCTACCTTCAAACAATACTTTTAATTGTATGGATGCTCCTGTAAA
>DGQS01000074.1 GCA_002389785.1 Bacteroidetes bacterium UBA4408 | reverse complement strand
GAAAAGGCACAAAAAGCTGAATTAGAGCTTCCTAATACAGTTGCCCCCCAATTAGTAGAAGTTTCACGGTTATTATAATCTGTTGGATCAAGTCCTCTTAGTCCTACTTGCGCATCGGCGGTGTTGGAATTTAATACGATACTTCCATACACACATTGAATTGAATTACTGGTTTCGTTTAAACGTATTTGAAAATTGATCGAGTCATTGGTTCCATTGGTTCCGTATTTCTTGTAATTATTCCATTGCACAACTAAAGTTTGATTAGGAGCAATCCCTATGGTTTTAAATTCGATGCTGGCGCCGGTTTGAGCCTGTATGTCGCGCGCCAAAGCAGCGATTGTATTCGTTCCACCGGTACCGGATATTGGGCCGTAGTTAGGGGCATTTAAATCAACCAGTGCGTTGTTTCCAAGCACTATCCATCCATTGGCATTAACTCCAAATACATCGTAATTTACTCCATCATAGTTAAAGTTAAAACCAATTGGAAAACCAACTCCTGTTAAAATACCGGTACTACCGGTTAAATTGTTAGGGTCAACAAAGCGTTCATCATCAGTTGTATTGGTTCCTAAAATTGTTCCACCACTGATTGGTGAATAGGTCGCTAAATTGGAACTAAACCCGTATGAGTTTATGAGTGCCATTACATTGTTGCTATACACCAAAAAAACAGCAAGCAAAGCGCACAGTGCCAGTTTAGTCTTTTGATTATTTGAAGTGTAGTTTTTTTTCATAATTAACTTTGGTATTTGATTGATGTAGCTGAATAAGAAAAGAAATTAGTAATAAATATAAATTGAATATGGGGATAAAAACAAAAAAGTCCTTAAAAATAAGGACTTTTTTGTAAAAACGAAGAGTTTTCTTTTATTTTTGAATAATCAGCTTTTTAATATTTACTGATTTGTCTGTAATAAATTGCACAAAATATATTCCCGGCGCATAATCAGCTACGGATAACTTAGCAGAATAATTACCTTTAAACTTATCAGACGATTCCGTAAAAACACAACTTCCAGTCGCATTTAATAACTTAATTTGCAGAGTTTTTGCCTCTTCAGAGTGATATTCCAAAGTTACATTTCCGGAAGCAGGGTTGGGGTAAATACGCACGTTTTTATCATTACTTAGTTCATTACCAATGGAAATAGCTTCGGTAATGGTAACATAATAATCTTCTGTTTCACCGCTTCCGTAAGTGCTGCATGCATCAATAGCGAGGTTTACATTTCCTGCTTTACGCGAACGTATGCGCATGCCGGTCGAACCTAATAAAGCTCCTGCTGGTAATACCAAAGGCACGGTTGTAGCTACAGCCGAATCGGTTGCTTGACTAACCTGAATCCACTCTTTTGCATCAAATGTTCCACTTTGATCATAATCTATCCATACAGAAAGATTGCAAGACCCTGAAGTTTTTACATATAAATCATAGTAATTACCTCTACCTAAATCTGCAGTTGTATTACCGTTGAGTGGATATTTAGAATACGCAAACCCGGCATTGGCAGCACAACCTGTGTTGGCATTATTCAAGTTTGTCCCACCTATAGCCAATGAGTCTATAAAGTAATTAGTAGTGCAATTCCCATTAATGCTGGTGTTGCAATAATCACACTGAGTAACCGGTTTGTTCAATACCTTAGTTGCAATGGTGCTTTCCATACTTCCTCCATTGCAAGTAACATTACAGCGATACCACGATTTAAAACTTTGTGTACCACTGTAAATTTGGGTAGTAGCACCTAAAATATTGTTCCAATTAATGCTGTCAAACGACTGTTGCCATTGAAAAGTAAATCCGGTATCTGGAGGTAAACTGTCAATTGATAATGTAAACACATCGCTTGCGCAAACAAGGTTAGAATTTGTTTTTGCAAAGCCTGCGATAAAAGGCACGGTGCAAGAGTTGGGGGCTAAAATATTTATCAAATAATCCTCTGTTTCACCCCAAGTATAGGTTCCACAAGGCTGGGCAGCCGGAGTGGCTGCTTCTTTCATTACAACGCGCATTCCTGTTATTCCTGTTAAGGCAGAAAGCGGTATTGTTAATGTTCCACTAATGGTGGTATTCCCTGCTGATGTTGTACCACTCAATACCGATTCGGTAGAAGGGTCGAATGTTCCATCGTGATCAAAATCAATAAAAATTGCCCCACTATTGACATAGAATCCATTCAAATTAATTTGAGTCATTGAAATAGGGTAGGTAAGTGTTTTTATGTAACTATATGGAGGTAAATTCGTGAAATTTGAATAGGTATTTACAGAAGTTGGATTTTGAGTAGAAGGACTCGCAATACCGTTACTCATTAATCCAAAAGTAACATTTCCAATATCATCGTCTCCTGTGCTGGTAGCACCACTGGTACAATAGCAGCTATAAAACGAATTTAACCCCACTAATACTGGAGTTGAGAAGGAAGAAACTCCCGAACAAATAACTTCACAACGATAATAAGTTGCTGCTATTTGCGAATATGAATATAAAATGGAAGTAGCTCCGGGTAAATTTTGCCAAGTAGTTCCATTGCTCGATTCTTGCCATTGATAGGTTAACCCGGAGGCGTTAGCACTACCGCTTAAGTTTAAATCAAAAGGAGCATTAGGGCAAACAGAGCTAGCTGAGCTAATTGATGTTCCTGCAACTGGTGGAGTTGAACAAGGTAATGGAGTTTGTATATCTACAATATAATCTTCGGTTTCCCCATTAAAATAGGTTCCGCATGGCGTTACTGTTGTAAATGTACCCTCAACTAAAACTACCCGCATTCCTGTTAAACCACTGCTAGCATTGGCAGGAATTTGCACATTCCCGCTCATTACGTTTCCTCCAGCATTTGAATTTGACTGACCGTTGAATACTTCCTCGGTTGCGGTATCGTATATACCATCCTGATTATAATCTATATATACCTTTAAGTTGCAAGCTAAAAACGCAAGTTGGTTAATTTGAGTAACTGAAATTGGATAAGAAATCCCTTTTAATAATACGGGTGGTGCAACTGAGCTGTAGCTAGTATAAGTTGCAGTTGCTGTTGAATTATTTGTTGCAGGATTAGGATTTCCATTGTTTAATGAACCAATGCTAACATTTCCAATATCGCTGTCGGCAGGATCGGTTGCATTTGAGGTGCAATAACAGGTAAAAAACGAATTTGTTGTAACTAACAATGCGGTTGAAGTATCGGAAGCAACTCCACAACTAACAATACATCTGTAATAATAATCAGAAACTTGCGAGGTTGAATAACCCACATTGGTAGCTCCACTTATTGAATTCCACACAACATTGTTGGTTGAATTTTGCCATTGGTAGCTTAATCCTGAAGCTAAGGTATTTCCGCTTAAACTTAAACTAAATGGAACATTCGGACAAGCAGAAACAACACTAGAAACAGTTGTTCCAGCAGTTGGTGTTCCGGCACATGGAGTATTAGGAATAATTGTAATTACATAATCTTCGGTTTCACCGCTACCAAAATTTGTACATGCATCCGGTGCACCATTAATATTTCCAACACCTCTGCTTCTTACACGCATACCTGTTTGTCCCAGACCCGAAGTAAATGGAATTGTAATTTGTATGGTATTAGGCGTACCGGCTGTTGAAGTAACAGCAACTTGCTGCCATTCACTCGCTGCATAAATACCATCTCTGTCGTAATCAATCCAAACAGAAACAATACTGCTGGAAGAAAGTGTAACATTTAAATCATAAGTAACACCTTGAATAACTGTGGCAGTAGTTGCCCCTGTCGGAGGATAAACCGTTAGTGTATTTCCGGTTGTAAATGTGCACGTATCGGCTGAAACACTGTTTAAGGTGGTTCCGGTAATAGATACCGTGGTTACTAAATTTGCCCCACAATTTCCACCACCAAGCCCGGTTACACAATAACATAAGGAAGGAGGGTTAATTGTAACGATTACAGGTGTTGAAGTTGCGCTTTGGCCATTGCAAGTTACAATACAACGATAGTGTATGGTATTTGTGATCGTAGCAATAAAAAATGTGGTAGAAACACCGGATACCGTAGTCCAATTTGTTCCATTTGGAGATGATTCCCAAACATAAGTTTGACCGGTACCAATTGAATTACCGCTCAAAGAAATTGTAACGGAAGTGTTTGGACATACCGATGCTAGCGAACTTAATGTAATTCCAGCAGTGGGGGGCGTTGTACACGGTGCGCCTGCTGCGATGGATACAATATAATCTTCGGTTTCGCCTGTTCCATAAGTTCCACAAGGACTTTGTGTTGCTGAACCACCGGCTTGCAGCTTTACACGCATACCGGTTTGCCCAACTAAAGCTGTAAAAGGAATACTAATGTTGCCACTTATGATGTTTCCTCCTGCAGCCGCAGTACTGGCACCAATTGCAAAAGTTTCGGTTACCGGATCAAAAGTTCCATCGTGATCAAAATCAATGTGAACTGTTGCAAAGTTCACGGTAAAGCCGGCACTATTAATTTGAGTTATTGAAATAGGATAACTAGCACCTTGTGTGAGGGTAGTAGCTGGTATGGATGTATAATCGGTATAGGTTCCAGTGGATGCAGGATTGTTAGTAGCTGCTCCGGCAACACCATTATTTAAGCTCGCTACAGCAACATTTCCAATATCACTTCCTGCATTTGAGGTAGGAAAGGAACTGCAATAACAATTTAAAAATGTATTTGTAGTAATAAATACACTGCTTGAAGTATCTGAAACTCCGTTGCAAGTTACCACACAACGATAATACGTGTTTGCTAATTGACTTGTATTAAAATTTAGATTCGTTGCACCGGTAATTTGAGTCCAGGTGTTGTTGTTAGAAGAAGATAACCATTGATAAGATAAGCCGGAAGCAAGTGTGTTCCCGGTTAATCCAAGGGTAAAATTTGTATTAGGACAAACGGTTGAATCATTGGAAACCGTCATACCTGCTGTTGGAGGAGCTGTACAAGGTATTGCCGGAATAAACGAAATAGAACCAAGCCATCCACGTGGTGTATTTCCAGGAGCCGTTGGTGGTGCTCCACCACCATACCCTATGTTTGCTCCGGTTATGATGTTACAACCACCCGCCGACATTGTTACAGTGGGTAAATTGGGTGCAACAATTGTGTGATAACGTTGTACTCCCGCTGTACCATTATAGGCCGAGATGGCAAAACCGTACATAGCTCCCGCCGGCACAGTAAAATTTAATCCGCTAAAAAATGATTGTGTAGTTGTGGTTGTTGTATTGGCAACACCAGTAATAGTACCTGTTGCAACTTGAGTCCAACCAT
The DNA here is from genome assembly GCA_002389785.1 of Bacteroidetes bacterium UBA4408. Taxonomy (GTDB): domain Bacteria; phylum Bacteroidota; class Bacteroidia; order UBA4408; family UBA4408; genus UBA4408. The sequence continues at coordinate 3,378 of DGQS01000074.1, read as the reverse complement.
TTGCTACCGAAATTGCTCCGGGAGCACCATTAATTGGAGTAGTTTTATACCAAAAATCTACCGAAAAAGTACCACTTGTTCCCGTTATTCCTTCAATATCAGTTATGATAATGTCGGTGGTATTCGTGTTTTCAAAGTTAAATGTTACGGTTCCACTACCATTATTATTTGTAAAGGTAGAGGTAGTAGAAACCGTTATTTGACTTGAAGCTTGCTTAATACCTGTAAACAGTATTAAAGCTAACACTAATTTAAGGCTACTCGTTAATTTTTTCATTGCGCGATTAAATGTTTATATTGAACAGGTTTTAATTAAGTTGAAATTTATTTGGATGAACTCAATTTTCCAGGATCGATTATTCAATAACTAATTTTTTGGTAATTAAACTAGAACTACCAATTAATTGTATAAAATAAATTCCTTTAGGGAAATTTCGAACATCAATTGTTTTTGAAAAGCGAGTCTCGGTTTTAGCGATTACTTCATCTAAAATTTGTTTGCCATCTATTCCAAATAATTTCAATTTCGCATCTTCAGCTGTAACATTGGTAAAATTCACTTTTACAAGTTCATTAGCAGGATTTGGTTCAATGCTTAATAAATTAGACGTAAGTGCAGTATTTATACCATTACCAATGTCAATTGTAACTTGATAATCTTCAGTTTCTCCGGATCCAAAGTTTAAGCAAGCCGACGTTCCATTGTTAGTATTGTTAAACGCACGACTACGAATGCGCATACCTGTTAAACCACCGGGTATTCCCCATGGTATATCAACATTAATAGTAGTTGCAGTATTGGCTACCGATGTGGTGCAAACCTGATTCCACTCGTTCGCATCATATATTCCATTTTGGTCGTAATCAATCCATACTGAAATAATGTTATTTGCACTGGTGGTAACACTTAACGAATAGCTAGATCCACGACTTAACGTGGCTGTAGCTGAGCCAAGTGGTGGGAAAACAGATAATACACTTGTATTGACATAGGTACAAATGGTGTCTGAATTATTTAAAGTGGTACCCGCAATGGTTACGTTTCTAATAAAATCATTTGATGGACATACTGCACCTCCCAAATTTGCTGTACAGTAGCAAAGTGTCGCAGGATTTAATTGTACCTGCACGCTGGTTGAGGTAGCACTTAATAAATTACAGGTGAGTATACACTGATAATAGGTACTTGCATTTATTGTTGCTAAATAAGTTGAATTAATTGCCCCGGGTATTGAAGTCCAAGTAATATTATCTGGTGAAGATTGCCATTGATAGGTTTGACCAGATCCAACAGAATTACCATTTAAAGAGAGTAAAGCCGTAGTTCCAAAACAGCCGGCAGGAGTTGATGATACAGTTGTTCCGGCACTTGGAGGTGCAATGCAAGGTGTTCCGGCAAGGATGGTTACCAAATAATCTTCAGTTTCACCATTTCCAAAAGTACCACAAGCACTTTGTGTTGCTGATCCGGCAGCACGCAAAACAATACGCATACGAGTAGTACCAGTCATTGCAGTATAGGGAATAGTAATAGATCCGGCAATAACATTACCAAGAGCTGCAGAAGTTTGTCCTATCACATAGGTTTCATCCACAGCATCAAATACCCCATTTTGATTAAAATCGATATACAAGGTAGTAAAACAAGTGGTGGTAGTTGCCCCATCATTTATTTGACTAACCGATAGTGGGTAGCTTATTCCTTGAGTTAAGGATACTGGTTGCAAGGAAGTGAAGTCACTATAAGTAGAAGTTGACGCTGGGTTTGAAACTGCAGGTACAGCATTACCATTGTTCAAAGAAGAGAGTGTCACATTTCCAATATCAGCACCGGTAGTGGCGTTTGGGCCTGAACTGCAATAACAATTTACAAAAGTATTCGAAAGTACTAACAAGGAAACAGATGTACTATTGTTTCCAGCACAGCTCACGATACAACGATAATAAGTATTCACTGTTTGCTGGGTTTGATAAGTAATAAAAGTTGCGCCTGAAATTGGTCCCCAAGTGATGTTATCTAAAGAAGATTCCCATTGATAAGTAAGTCCTGAAGCAATGGTACTTCCCGTCAAGGTAAGTGTAAAATTTACTCCGGGACAAACCGTTGTATCCGAAGCAGCTGTGGTTCCCGCTACCGGAGTTCCGCTACAGGCAACCCCAGGATCAAGGGTAATAGTATAATCTTCAGATTCTCCACTAAAATATTGTGTACATGCATCTGTTGCTCCATTTGGGCTACCAACCGCGCGCGAACGAATACGTAATCCGGTTGGACCACCAATGGCTGTTAAAGGTATAGTTATGCTAACTGTTGATGCAACACCACCGGTACTTGAAGCCGAAACTAGTGTCCATTCACTAGCATCAAAAACAAGGTTATGATCATAGTCTATCCATGCCGAAATACTCAAAGTTCCTGCGGTAGTTACACTAAGCGTATAAGATTGTCCTAAAATCAAAGTAGCGGTTGTATTCGCTGACGGTGCATAAATGGTGTAAGCTTGTGAAGTTCCCGAAGTACAGCCGGTTGCGGTATTACTTAGAGTTGTTCCGGTTATAACAACATCATTGATTGTTGAGTTTGCATTGCATGCGGACCCGTGGGTTGCAGGGCAATATTGTGCTTTTACTTGAGCAGTATTTGCAAAAAGAAGAAAACTAAAAAATACACTTGCAATCAGTTTCGAAAAATGAATAGGTATAACTATTTTCATAAGAATTTTATTGATTTTAGGTTAATTAGATGGCAAATTTAAAAAAAGAAACGAGAGAATAAAAATCCCAAAGGCTTGTCAACATTAATCTACAAATGATTATTTAGTCAATTTTATTCAACTAATTTTGAAGAGAGCGTTCACTTCCTAATCAAATGTCGCAAAGTTTAAGTACATTTGTCGACGAAAATTAGTTGATGTAGAAGCCGATTCATCGGCTTTTTTGTTTTAAAACCTGCGTACTGTGTCAAATATTGTAGCTATTGTTGGTCGTCCGAATGTAGGAAAATCAACACTTTTTAATCGCCTTACCGAAACCCGCGCTGCCATTGTTGACGAAATCAGTGGCGTTACCCGCGATCGTCATTACGGAAAATGCGAATGGAATGGTCGCGAGTTCAGTGTTATTGATACAGGAGGCTATGTAACAGGGTCGGACGATATATTTGAAGGTGAAATACGAAAACAAGTTAAAATTGCGATTGATGAGGCTTCAGTACTATTATTTGTAGTGGATGTTTCAACCGGAGCCACAGACGACGATAGAGATGTTGCGAATTTATTACGTAAAACAAAGAAGAAAGTCTTTTTAGTAGCCAACAAAGTAGATAATGGCGATCGTCAGGCATGGGCAGCTGAGTTTTATGGATTAGGGCTCGGAGAA
>DGQS01000155.1 GCA_002389785.1 Bacteroidetes bacterium UBA4408 | reverse complement strand
TCGCAAATTCTGCCTTTTTAGTGCGTTCAAATTCTGCAAGGTCCAATTTAGCTTTATCTTTTGATCGTTCTATTAAGTCGTATACAAAACTCCACACGGTTTTAGGGTTCTTAGCCATTTTTGAACCCAAGCTGTAAGCCGCATAACTAGGATAATTCATGAGCTTTGCAAGTGCATAACGCTTGCTAATTAAACTATCGAGTAGGGGTAAATTTTGAGCTGCAGCTCTTCCGGTAAACTTAAAATAGAAAGCTTTTCGCGTTGCTTCTATTTCGGCATTATTCATAACCGGCTCGTTGGTAGCATTAATAATTGGAATCTCATAGTTTCCTGCAGCTGTTCGGTATTTATTTTTGAAATCTTCTGTTAAACCTTTGGTTCCTGCTTCATCCAATTTCAACACATCATTTGCCGAGTTCATATTTACCGAATAACTCGAAGTTAATTCACCAATTTCTTTGCTTAGTTTTTTAAATTGAATCAACTTATCAGCAGGTAAGTTCACACCGGATCGTTCAAATCCATCAATTAAGTCATCTACCAGAAACTTTCTGTGGCCTGTTAACTCTTTATAATCGGCGGTTGATTTAAAAGAAAGCATTTTAGAAAACAGCTCCTTGTCCGAGAAAATTGCTGTCGATTGCGAATCTAATTGCTGATAACTGTTTAAGCCATTTGCTCGAATCAACGAATCGGGCGAAACCCAATACAACATATAACAAGTATTGCTGGCAGTATTTAATTTATTGTAGCTTACATCAAATGCTTCAAAAACACTAGCAAAACTGATTGTTTTTTGTGCTTTTATCGCTTCAATATCCTTATTTATTGATTGCATAATTTGCTTGCCATAATCGCTCACATTGGCTGCAGTTACTTTTGAAAATTCAACAGGTACATTCAACTGAACCAACAATGGGTTGGATGCCGAATTAGACTGTGCATAGCCATTTTTTGCAGCTGTTAAAGCCGAAATGCAAAGCAATGCTACATGGATAAATTTTTGTGTTACTCGCATAAACTATAGTTTGAAGGATTAAAAATTTGGAAGCCCAATAGTACAAAATTTACTGTTCAGAAAGGGCGATTTTTGAAACAAATCGAAAAAGTCACTTCTTCTTCAAATACTAGATTTTTCGTATCAATTACTTTGTAACCAAACAAATGCACTTGATTAACTAGCAAAGCTCTATTACACATTTTAGTAAGCCTGCATACTGTTCATTCACAAGTTTTAATTACTTTTGCACCCTTTCGTAAAAATGCAAAAAAAGTTTATTACCAATTTGGCGTTATTGTTATTCCTGAATTTGCTGATAAAGCCATTCTGGATTTTGGGTATCGACCGCTCGGTGCAAAATGCTGTAAGCCCCGAAATATTTGGTACCTACTACGCGCTATTTAATTTTACCTTTTTATTAAATATTCTTTTGGATTTGGGTATCACCAATTTCAACAATAAGAACATTGCGCAAAACAATCACCTGCTTACAAAACATGTTTCAAGTATCCTTTCGCTACGATTATTATTGGGATTGGTTTACACAATTATAACACTCAGTGTTGGGTTAATAATCGGCTATTCAATTGGACAGTTATACATTCTTTTTTTATTAGGATTTAATCAGTTTCTAATATCCTTTATTCTTTATTTAAGAAGTAACATCGCCGGATTGCACCTCTTTAAAACCGATAGTTTTATCTCGGTTCTCGACCGATTGATTATGATTACCATTTGCGCCATTTTACTTTGGGGGCATGTTACCAGTTCTCCTTTTCAAATTGAATGGTATGTTTACGCGCAAACTTCAGCGTATTTTCTTACAGCTGTTATCACCATGATAATTGTAATTAAAAAATCAAAACTAAAAAGGCTGAATTGGAGTAAGGCTTTTTTTCTGGTCATTCTAAAAAAGAGTTACCCCTATGCTATTTTAGTTTTACTCATGGCTTTTTATAACCGTATTGACACGGTTATGCTCGAACGATTGTTGGTGGATGGAGCTGAACAATCAGCCATTTATGCTTCAGCTTATCGCTTGCTCGATTCGGCCAACATGATTGCTTACTTATTTGCCGGATTGTTGCTACCAATTTTTGCACGAATGATTAAACTAAAGCATGATTTGGATGAATTAGTAAAGCTTGCTTTTTCTTTATTGGTCACCCTTTCAGTTATTGTAGCGCTTGGTTCCTTTTTTTACAGCAAGGAGCTGATGGGATTGATGTACAAACAACATGTTGAAGAATCAGCTCGTGTATTTGGATATTTAATGACCTGTTTCGTTGCCATTTCGACTACCTATGTATTTGGAACCTTGTTAACCGCCAATGGCAATATGAAAGAATTAAACACCATGGCAAGCATAGGAATGTTTTTAAATATTACCCTTAATTTAATTTTGATTCCACAATACAAAGCAACAGGTTCAGCAATATCTAGTTTGGTTACACAGTTTTCAACCGCTTTTTTCCAAGTATTAATTGCTCAAAAGGTATTTAAATTCAAAGTGAATTACCGATTTCTTATAACCTTGGTATTATTTATTAGCGGAGTAATTATCATTTGTTTCATCTCTAAAAGCCTTCCTAATTTAGCTTGGATGTCTCAATTTATGATCATGATTTCATTGTCATTTTTATGGGCCTTTGTTATAAGAATCATTAGTGTTCGATCGATGTACCGGATCATTAAATACGAGTAAATAGTTCCATTTAGAAACTTAGAAAGCCATTAACTAAAGATTTAGATAATGGCTTTTATTGTTTTATTTATCAGTTACTTAAACATGATTTCTTCCGGCCCATGCCGTAAAGTTCTTTCTTTGCTCTTCTGAGCTGTCATTCTTTCTTTTAATGCTATATTTTTGATAAAAAATCTCCTTTTTAGGATTTAGTATGATTTCCTTAAACTTCTTATTTTCAATCACAGTTAATTTAATTTGTTGTTGTGAATAAAAATTAGCCCAGGTATCCATGTTATCAAAAACCTCTATTCCATTAATTGCTACAATTTTATCGTTTAACGAAACGCCGGCTTTGTCAGCAAGTGATCCCGGATATAAAGCAGAAACTCTGCTTAAAATTCCATCCTCCACTACTTTAAACCCAAGCTTAGCCTCATGGTATTTTTTTGAAGGCTGAATTTCCAATTCCAAACCAACATAATCCAAACATTCGCGAATGGTATTTTCAAATGATTCGGTTCCATATACAAAAGCAGCAAAAAAATCCTTCCAACTATTACCACTAATTCGCTCAATTAACGCTTGGTAATCATTTTCGGAATAGCCAATTTTTTTCTTTCCAAATTCAGTAAAAAGTGCCCGCATTACATCATCCAACGAATGCGCATTAGCTGTTTGTTTACGAATACAAATGTCGGTCATAAAAGCAATCAAACATCCTTCAGTATAAATTGATACTTTTCGATTAGGTACACCGGGATTATATCCATCTAACCATGTATCAAACGATGAATCCGCAACCGATAAATTAAAGCGTCCAAAATTGTCGAAGTGTTTCTGTAACTGTTCATTAAATGTTTTGAAATAATCAGCATCCGAAAAAACCCCCGAGCGATACAATAAAAAGTCACCGTAATAGGTAGTAACCCCTTCAGCTACAAACCCTAATCTGCTATAATTTTCTTTTGAATAATCATAAGGCATCATTTCAACCGGTAGAATCTACTTAATATTCCAAGTATGAAATAATTCGTGAGAACTTATTCCTAAAAACTCATCGTACCAATCCTTATTTACAAACTCATTGCCCGGTCCAAGCACGATGGCAGTGGACGTTAAATGTTCTACTCCATGATAGTAGGCGTAAGGGGTTAACTGAAACAAAAAGTGATATTCTTGTACAGGAAACTCCTTCATCATCACAAAATGCTCATTAATAAAGATAAAGAAATCACAAATGATTTTAGCCCAATTAGGTTTACATTCGCCTTGCAGCCAAATATTAAATTCAATTCCATCTAAAACAAATTGATTGTGTTGTAAGGTATCACTGGCAATCAAAGGACTATCAGCCAATTCATGGAAATCAGCAGCCGTTAAAATTACCCTATCTCCGTTTTCTTTCACCTTTTTCATTCCTGTAGCAACACGGTAATTTGAAGGTAACTTAAGTTCAATTGTACAAGTCTCCAACATACGTTCGTTTACATAAAGTAAACAATTAACGGGATTTATATACAATTGATTCTCATCAAGATAAGTTGAGCCGGCATTTAATTCAGCAGCATAGTAATTGTATTTGATGAGTATGGCTTTTGCACCTTTACACTGCACTTTCCAACTGTCTTTTGTAAGTTTTTGATGAATTAAAGGTTGCCCTTTTTCATCGTAAGCTGCCCATTTTTGAATATTCTTTGCAAAGTTTCCTAATTCGTATCTGCCAGGACGCCAGGCAGGTAAATGAAAAACTAACGTTTCTGATCCCTTCGTATCTAATTCAAAATCAATATTTACATAATGGTGATTGGCGTTTTCAAAATAGATGGTGTAATGCATAAAAGAGAGCTGAGTTGATTTAAGCTTGTGCTATTTTGTTTGAAAAGCCAAATTTAACAAAATAATTATCCAATCAAGCTAGACAATAATTAAAAAGTAAAATAGGAAATTCTGTCTGGCGGTTTTATTAATTATTTGAAAATAAATGAGTTGCAATTCACAAACTGAGTCTTAACAATTATTTTTTGCATTTAAAAAGTTCCCGCTTTTATTTTTTACTACTTTCGCACTTCATTCATTGCTTATTTTATTAATCAAAAATACTTTCTATTTTTTGCCCTATGAATTATGATTTGATTGTGATTGGAAGTGGTCCGGGTGGTTATGTTGCTGCCATCAGAGCAGCTCAGTTAGGACTCAAAACCGCCTTAGTTGAACGGGATGAATTAGGAGGTATTTGCCTCAATTGGGGATGTATTCCAACTAAAGCCTTATTAAAAAGCGCACAGGTTTTTGAATACCTTAACCACGCTGCTGATTATGGCATTAAAGTAAATGGTGGGGAAGCTGATTTTAGTGCAGTTGTTAAACGCAGCCGCGATGTTGCTAATGGAATGAGCAAAGGCGTTCAGTTTTTATTGAAAAAAAATAAGATTGATGTTATTCAGGGTGTTGGAAAGCTGAAGGCCGGTAAAAAAGTCGAAGTTACCGATAAGGAAGGAAAAACAACCTTATACGAAGCTACCAATATTATTTTAGCATTGGGAGCACGCTCTCGACAATTGCCTAACTTACCTCAAGATGGTAAAAAAATAATTGGATACCGTGAAGCAATGACCTTGGCCACTCAGCCAAAATCAATGGTTGTTGTCGGCTCTGGGGCAATTGGTTCTGAATTCGCATATTTTTATGCAACCATGGGTACCAAAGTAACCTTGGTTGAATTTTTACCGAATATTGTTCCGGTTGAAGACGAAGAAGTTTCTAAACAATTGGCGCGTTCATTTAAAAAAATAGGTATTGAAGTAATGGTCGATTCAAGTGTTGAATCGGTTGATACCAAAGGAAATACTTGTTTGGTTACGATAAAAACAAAAAAAGGTGAAGAGAAAATAGAAGCTGATGTAGTTCTTTCGGCTGTTGGAATACAAGCAAATATTGAAAATGTTGGCCTTGAAGAAGTAGGAGTAATTATTGACAAGGGCAAAATTTTAACCAATAAATACTATCAAACCAATATACCCGGTGTTCATGCAATTGGTGATTGTGTTGGTGGACAAGCTTTAGCGCATGTTGCTAGTGCTGAAGGTATTATTTGTGTTGAAAAAATTGCAGGACATCACCCAGAAGCTTTGGATTATAACAATATTCCGGGTTGTACCTACTGTTCTCCCGAAATTGCCTCTGTAGGCTATACGGAAGCGAAAGCAAAAGAAGCAGGTTATGAGCTTAAAGTTGGAAAATTTCCTTTTTCTGCGTCAGGAAAAGCTAGTGCTGCAGGTGCGAAAGATGGCTTTGTAAAGTTGATTTTTGATGCTAAATATGGCGAATTGTTAGGTGCGCACATGATTGGATATAATGTAACCGAAATGATTGCCGAAATTGTTGCGATTCGTAAACTTGAAACTACAGGTCACGAATTAATTAAAACCGTTCATCCACATCCTACCATGAGCGAAGCAGTTATGGAGGCTGCTGCCGCTGCATATGGTGAGGTGATTCACATATAGTCGTTTATTAATTAATAGTGAATCAAAAAGGGTTGCTGTGTTGCCACAGCAGCCCTTTCTTTTTATGAAATTTATTTAATTTATATGCTTATCCGCTTTATTACCCATGAAGCAATTTTTTATCTAACTTACTATTTTATAATTCATACTAAAAGGACCGGCCTATGAGAAATTGACGTTAAGAAATTGGAATTAATTTTTATGCGCCGGCCAGTGAAAGCAATCCTCGAGCGAGTGAAAGAATTTCAATAACCAACAGCATATAATCGAGCGCTTGGGTTGCGTGGAAAAAATTAATTTAAATTTTAGTCAATTTATCATAAGCCTTGATTTTTTGTTTCTTTTTGATCAAGCAAAAAGAAAGGGAACACAATAGGGACAATGGATTTGTGATAGCTTGATAGGTTGTTTTGAACAATTCATATGGAATATTTTAGCAGAGGTAATACTAATTAATAAATCTCTAACAGAGATAAATGTTTTTTTTAATCATTTTAAGTTTAGGTACAATTGCGGATAAACATATAATTTATTACCATATTTAAACTAACTGTATTTTCCAATTTTGAATTTAAAAACTTCGCATTTTACAAATAGCATCACATAATAATAAAAAAAAGCAAATCAAGTGAAACCATGTACATGCAAATTAAGTATAACTACTGTTGGTGAATTTTCTTCACATCTTTAATTTTGTTGAAGTAGATGTTTACTTACCGATTTATGCTATTAAATAAAATGAAAATACGTCTAGTAATTGCGTTACTATTTACCTTGAGTTATGCATCCGCTCAAAATGCACCCGATATTGTACAAAAAGCTTTTGACGAGCGCTACCCGGGTGCTTCAGATGTGAATTGGGAGAAGGAAATACCACGTGGTTGGATTGCCGAATTTGTATGGAATTCACAAAATATGAAAGTGAATTATACCTTAAATGGAATTTGGGTAAGCTCCCAAACGCAAATTCCACAACCCGAAATACCCGAACAAGTATATGCTACAATCAATAGCTTTTATCCTGACTGGAAAATTGTTCTTGCAACAAAAATTGAAAGTGGAACCGGAGATCCTTTATATAAAGCAGCAATTCAAAAAGAGATGCAACTACAGGAAATCATAGTAAAGTCCGATGGAACCTTAATGATGGTTGGATTAAAATAAGTGGTTGTTTTGCTGATTTTTGCTAGTTTTATTACTGATAAATATCATACTTTTTCAAAATACAACTAGTGTACTTTGCAGTACTTAATTTAAAGATTCAAAACCTAGTTTATGGAACTTAAAGAAATTTTAAAATCTCCAGGACACACGATAGTGGATGTGCGGCCAACAGCTGAATTTCAAAAAGGACACATTCCCGACTCGTTAAATATTCCATTAAAAGATATTCCCGCCAAGTTGGAAGAATTAAAAAAAATGAGCAAACCTCTTGTATTATGTTGCGGATCTGGAAACGATTGCCGTCATGCACATATCTTCCTTTCTCAACAAGGTGTTGGCAATACATTTGCCGGAGGCTCTTGGTTAGAATTGAATGCTTTAAAACCTAAGCCAACCAAGTAAAAGTTTTATTTATATCGCTTGTCAAGTAGCGGTAGTTTGAATTTTAACTAAAGTTTAAACTACTAAAATCCTTAATAATCAAGCCTTCAACAAGCATGGTTCTTAAATACTTGAATAAGTATTTATTAAAGGCTTTTCAAAAAAAACATTCAGATACTTCCTTATATTTGCCTTTCATTATTTTAGTTAATGCATAGTTAACTGAAATGAATTTTTCTTCCTATGTCTGAAAAAAAACGAACGTTAAAAAGCCCTGTCAGTGTTTCGGGAGTTGGGCTGCATACAGGTGCTTCAGCTACACTAACCATTCATCCGGCTGATGAAAATTACGGATATAAATTTCAGCGCATCGACGTTGACGGAAAACCAATCATTGAAGCCGACTGCGATTTAGTGGTAGATACCTCACGCGGTACAACCTTAGGAAAAAATGGCGTTAAAGTTAGTACTGTTGAACATGTACTTGCTGCATTGGTGGGCATGCAAATAGATAATGCCCACATCGAAATAGACGGCCCCGAAGTTCCAATCATGGATGGTAGTTCCAAACCTTTTGTTGAAGCTATTGAAAAGGCAGGTTTTGTTGAACAGGATGCAATTCGGGAATACTTTATAGTAGATAGTACTCTAACATACGAAGATCCCGAAAAGCACGTGGAAATGCTCATGGTGCCTTCAGAAGAATATAGACTTACTGTAATGGTAGATTATAATTCGGATGTTTTGGGTACACAACATGCCAGTATGTATCACATTGGTGAGTTTAAAGATGAAATCAGTAAATGCCGCACCTTTGTTTTTTTGCATGAATTAGAAATGCTGCTCAAACATGGCTTAGCGAAAGGTGGTGATTTGAACAATGCAATTGTTATCGTTGCTCAGGAAGTTAGTCAGGAAAAACTGGATGAACTTGCTCGCTTGTTTAACAAACCAAGCATGAAAGTAGTGGGTAAGGGAGTTTTAAATAATTTAAAATTGCAATATCAAAATGAACCTGCACGACATAAATTACTCGATATAGTTGGCGATATGGCTTTGGTAGGCATGCCTCTAAAAGCCCATATCTTATCTGCTCGACCAGGACATGCCGGAAACGTTGCCTTTGCAAAAAAGGTGAAAGAATTGATTCAAGCTGAAAAAGCCAAGCGTAAAGCACGCATTGTTCAATTTGATTTAAATAAGGATCCACTCTACACCATTAACGATATAACCAAAATGCTTCCGCACCGCTATCCATTTTTAATGGTGGATAAGGTAATTGAAATGGACCATAACTCAATTGTGGGTATCAAGAACGTTAGTTTTAATGAGCCCTTTTTTCAAGGACATTTTCCAGATAATCCTGTATTTCCGGGCGTTTTGCAATTAGAAGCAATGGCTCAAGTTGGAGGTATTTTTGCGCTTTCACAAGTTCCCGATCCTGAATTTTACAGTACCTATTTTATGAAAATTGACGGTGTTAAATTCAAACAAAAAGTGCTGCCTGGCGATACCGTTGTTTTTAAATTAACGCTCGAAAGTCCTATTCGACGTGGTTTAGTGAATATGCGCGGAGTGGCCTATGTGAATGGTCGTGAGGTATGTGAAGCAGTGATGCTTGCTCAAATCATTAAAGATAAACAGCCAAAATCAGAATCTGCTACTGCAAGCGTATGAATGAATTGAATTTTGTAAATCCTAAAGCAAAAATTGGGAAAAATGTTACCATTTCACCTTTTTCATTTATTGATGAAGATGTGATAATAGGCGATAATACTTGGATAGGGCCGAATGTGACCATTTTTTCAGGTGCGAGAATTGGCGCAAATTGTAAAATTTTTCCGGGTGCTGTTATTGCAGCTATACCCCAAGATTTAAAATATGCCGGCGAGATGACAACCGCTGAAATTGGCGACAATTCGGTAATACGTGAGTGTGTTACAGTTAATAAAGGAACCATCGACAAAATGAAAACATCGATTGGTAAAAATTGCCTTTTAATGGCTTACGTGCACATTGCTCATGACTGTATTTTGGGAGATAATATTATTATTGCCAACAGTGTTAACCTTGCAGGACACGTGGATATTGAAGATTGGGTAATAATTGAAGGAGGCACAGGTGTTGGACAGTTTGTACGAATTGGTGCTCATGCATTTATTTCGGGATTAACAGGCGTTCGAAAAAACGTTCCACCATTTACCAAAGCTGCTCGCGAGCCATTGCAATATGTAGGTGTTAATTCGGTGGGCTTGCGAAGAAGAGGATTCAGTAATGAAATTATTTTGCAGATTGAAGATATTTATCGCACACTCTATGTAAAAGGATTAAATGTTTCAAACGCACTAGCTGTAATTGAACAAGAAGCTCCTTCCTCCAAAGAAAAGGAACAAATACTAGCCTTTATCCGAAATTCAAAAGAAGGAATTATTAGAGGCATTTCTTAAATCCCAAGAAGAGCCAAGGAAAAGAATGCAAATTACTCTCGAAAAACTAGGTAAACGATATAACCGTGATTGGATTTTCAGAAATTTAAACTGCGAATTAAATTCAGATACTAGTTATGCGATACTTGGCGCAAATGGCTCCGGTAAATCAACATTATTACAAGTTATTGCAGGAAATCAACTTCCTTCTGAAGGTAAGATTAACTATTTCTTGAATCAAACGAGTATTGCAGCTGAACAAATATTTCATCAAATCAGTTTTGCTGCACCTTATCTTGAATTAATCGAAGAGTATACACTCACAGAAATAATTCAATTCCAGGCACATTTTAAGCCTTTTTTGAATGGCTTAAGCACTTCTGAAATGATTCAAATTATTGGGCTGGAACGATCGAAAGACAAAGAATTAAAATATTATTCGAGTGGCATGAAGCAGCGTGTACGATTAGCGCTAGCTTTGCTGAGCAATACACGTATGGTCTTGCTTGATGAACCAACCTCCAACCTCGATAAAAAGGGAATTGAATGGTACTCTCATTTGATTCATAACTATGCAAAAAATCGATTATTGATCGTGTGCTCTAATCACTTAGTTCATGAATATGAATTTTGCAAGGAGCAACTTTTAATGGAAGATTTTAAATAAGCTGTTTTCTCTTTTTATAAAAGTGCATTTCTTTCACGTATTCGTAAACGTTATCGGGGAGTAAGTAACGAACATCTTTCTTGTCGGCTATTGCTTGTCGAATAAAGGTTGATGAGATTTCCATAACGGGTGCATCAACGAATTTTACCTGAGAATGTTGCTTATAAGCTTCACCACTGTGTTTCGGACGAGGATAAATATAAAGCGTATGATACTTCAAAATCTCCTCATAATTTTTCCATTTATGAAAGGTGCTTAAATTATCACTTCCCATAATTAAAGCAAATTCATGTTCAGGATATTTTTCCTTCAAATGTATCAAGGTTGTAATGGTGTAGGAGGGTTGAGGCAATTTAAATTCTATATCGCTGGCTTTTAATTTACTGTTGTTTTCGATGGCTATCTTAACCAAAGCCAAACGTTGTTTATCATCGAGTAAACTACTTTTCTCCTTCAGTGGATTGTGCGGTGAAATTACCAACCATACCTTTTGTAAATCGGTATATTGTGCCATGTAATTGGCGATTACCAAATGTCCAATGTGAACTGGATTAAAGGATCCGAAAAACAAGCCTATTTTCATCGTTATTGCATGAAAATAGTTTTTAGTAAATTCCGGGAAACTGTGTTGGATTTGATTCCTGCATCAATTCATAAACTGCATCAAACAAATCATCGGCACTAGGTTTCGAAAAATAGTTGCCATCTGAACCATAAGGTGGACGATGATCTTTGGCTGACAATGTTCGAGGAGAGGCATCTAAATACTTGTATGCTCCTTGTTCTTCCAACACTTTTTGCATCATAAAACCGGTGGCTCCACCACTTACATCTTCATCAAAGAAAATTACACGGTTTGTTTTCTTGATGGAATCAACAATGCTGTGATTTAAATCGAAAGGCAGCAATGTTTGTACATCTATAATTTCACAATCAATACCACAATCGCCTAGCATTTTTGAGGCTTCTAAAGCAAGGTGACAATTATATCCATAAGTTACAATTGTAACATCATTTCCCGATTTCAAAATTTCAGGGGCACCTAATTTCAACATGTACTCACCATGATTGGAAGGCATTTTTTCCTTCATGCGGTAGCACATAAGCGGTTCAATTACTAGAGCCGGCTCATCTCCCTGCATCAGTAAATTGTAGAATGCAGCAGCCTGTGTCATATTTCGTGGAACACAAATGTGTATACCTCTTAATGCATTTAGTATCATTCCCATGGGAGAGCCACTGTGCCAAATTCCTTCAAAACGATGACCACGTGTACGAATTATTACCGGAGCTTTTTGTCCTCCTTTGGTGCGGTATTGGAGAGTTGCTAAATCGTCGCTCATAATTTGAACGGCGTACAATAAATAATCTAAGTATTGAATTTCAGCAATGGGACGCAATCCACGTAGTGCTAAACCAATGGCTTGTCCTAAAATAGTTGCTTCACGAATACCGGTATCGAACACACGGATTTCTCCGTATTTCTTTTGCAAACCTTCTAATCCCTGATTAACACCTCCAATTTTTCCTGCATCCTCACCAAAAATTACCAATGATTTATATTTACCTAACAAAGCGTCAAAATTATCGCGTAATACTTCACGTCCATCAACAACCTTATCTTCATCATAACGCACCGGAATTGAAGTAAGGTGTTTTACCGCAAATTTACTTTCGCTGTAGAGATAAGAATTATAGCGTTCGGCATTACTAATTTTTGATTGATGCAGAAAATTAATAAGTGCTTTTTTCGAATGAATGGATTCGTTTCGCACCAAGCGTAAAATTCGTTTGCAACTTTCAAGTATATCACGTCTAACCGGATCTATAACACTTACTAATTCATCCTTGATTTTAGCAACAAAAGGTGCATTCGTACTTTCTGCTGCAATTGCATCAATCATTTGCATGGCTTGTTGCAGTTCTTCTTTAATAGGCGAGTTAAACGCCAACCAGGCTTTATTTTTTTGATCGCGTGTAGTTTTTTTAGCTTGTTCTTCAATTGCTACAACTTCCTCCTCGGTAGCTACGGCAGAAGCTAAAATCCATTCACGCATTTTTTTTATGCAATCAAAATCAGCTTCCCATTGCAATCGTTCTTTCGATTTATAACGTTCGTGCGAACCGCTTGTACTGTGGCCTTGAGGCTGAGTCATTTCTTCCACATGTACCAATACCGGAACATGTTTTTCGCGGCACAAATCAGCTGCACGCTGATATGTTTCAACCAAAGCAACATAATCCCAGCCTTTAACTTTAAATATTTCGTAGCCGGCACCGGTTTCATCACGTTGAAAACCTTTCAATATTTCAGAAATGCTTTCTTTGGTGGTTTGGTATTTTTTAGGAACCGATATTCCATGTCCATCATCCCATACCGAAATAAGCATGGGTACTTGCAAAACTCCGGCTGCATTAATTGTTTCCCAAAATAAACCTTCTGAAGTACTAGCATCTCCGATTGTTCCGAAAGCTACTTCGTTGCCATTAACTGAAAACTTAGAAAAATCCGGATGTTTTAATTCAGGATTATTTCGGTAAAAAGCCGAAGCTTGAGCCATACCTAATAGTCGTGGCATTTGACCGGCGGTAGGAGATATGTCGGAAGATGAATTTTTTGTTTTAGTTAAGTCTTTCCAATTACCGGAAGCGTCCAAGAAACGAGTAGAATAATGACCGTTCATGCTTCTACCTGCTGAGGATGGCTCAGCTTCTGCATCCGGATGTGCATACAACTGAGCAAAAAATTCCTGAATGCTTAGTAGCCCGCTAGCCATCATAAACGTTTGATCGCGGTAGTATCCGGCTCTAAAATCTCCAGGCTTAAAAGCTCTTGCCATAGCAAGTTGTGCTACTTCTTTACCATCTCCAAAAATTCCAAATTTTGCTTTACCGGTAAGTACTTCACGGCGGCCCATTAAACTTGCTTCACGACTTTCGTTGGCAATTCTAAAATCAGACAATACCGATTCTTTGAATTTTTCGAACGAAAAATCTTGTTTTTCCGATACTTTCTCTTGTTCCATAATTTCTTGCTTTAATCGGGTTTCACTTAGTTACAAACTTACGTCAAATTTTGAGATTGACAATATATTCCTACCAGCCTTCAAACAACTGTATTAAATACAGAGTTAATCATTTATTGTTGCAATTAATTTGAATTGATAACTGAAACAAATTTAAAACTTGTTATACTGAGAATAGTTTTTTTTGTTCTACATTTTTAAAGGTAGTAAAATGAAAGTAAAGGAAGTTTAATGAAAGGCAAATTGTTAGAGTTAATCGCATAAAAAAATCGGCTGACTCAAAGATCCAGCCGATTCTTTCTTAAAACTGAGATGAAATTACTTCACCATCATTTTTTTGGTTTCTTTTTGGTTGTTAACTGTTAAAGTATAGAAATAAACACCGCTATTCATAGCCTCAGTATCTAATACAACTGAAT
>DGQS01000068.1 GCA_002389785.1 Bacteroidetes bacterium UBA4408 | reverse complement strand
ATAAGTTGACGTTTGATAAATAGGAGTCATAATTGCTCCGTTTGAAGCATCGGGTTCTTGGCCAGCATGTATGGCTTTTGTTGCAAATTTCATTCGTATTTTTTTAGGAGGACGAATTTAATTAATTATAGCAATAAATTCGTAAGAAAGCTTTTGTATTGTTGAGAAGGTAACTTAAAATGTAAGGGGTATTTGAGCACTTTCATCAACAGGGAATTCGCGACTAATAAACAGTGCCTTTGCTTTAACATTTCCCTTAATATGCAAAGTTGCAGAATTATTTTTAAGCACCGACATAAGTGTTGAAATACCGCCTAACAGTGCATTCGACAAATCTAATTGTACAGTAAATTTTTGCTGAATTTCAGAATTTGCCGGGAGTATTACTTTGTCATTTAACTGAATGGCTCCCATGTCCACTTTATTCAGCCAAAGAGCTAATTCGCCTTGAGTAATTGAAATGTTCATAAAATTAGGATTTTGCAATATCAGCGAAACTTCCAACTCCATCCCCTTGCCCGAATTCTTGATTACTCTAACAGCTTCAATTTTTTTAACCTGTACAGGTTTAAACAAGTTGCAAGAGCTAAAGCAAATTAAAATTAATAAACCGAAATAAAGTCTGGAATAGCGTGAAAAGTTTACCATTCGCTTACTTAATAATCATTAACCCTTCAGTAACTACTGTATTACTTGAGTTTCCGGCCCTGTCGGTAAGGTAAATTGAATAACTTACAGGCTCCGAGTTGGCACCATTTAATATCCCGGTACTGTTTAGTTCAACCATTAAATTACCCTCAATACTTACTTCGGCTCCATCGGGTGAAAGTTGCTTAATTCGATATTGATAAGTAATTCCATTACGCGAATCGGTAATAAACAAGTTTTTTACAGCATCGTTGTTTTCACCAATATCGCCATCTGCATCTTGGTAAAACAAATTAAACACAATTTTATCCTTGTACTCTTTAATTTGAAGGGGATTAACATCCACTAATCTGATTTCAGGTATCACACTTCGCTCATTCTTCTCCTTCTTGCAAGCAGGAAAGATCACAGTTAAGCAAATAAAACAAATAAATTTAAAAAGTACTAGTCGTTGATTCATACTTAAGGTTTAATATAAAATGCCCAATAAGTTTTGTAATAAAACACGGATTCGTTCAATGGAAATTCAGTGTCATTAGCATGGTCTCCGTCGTTGGCATAAAAGCGCATATACACTACAGTATCAGTCGGAAAATTTGCAACATTAATGGTAGTACGCCAGGTTCTAAAAGTATCGGTAACAGTTGGTACTTCAAAATAATTGCAGGGGTAGCTTGCAGCGGCACTGAAATCGTCTTTCAGTAAGGATAATTTTAATCTACAATTTTGCAAAGAGGATATTTTAGTGCTGTCATCGCTTGCTACAGATAATATTTGCACTACATCATTATGCGAAACGATAAAGGGGTTATAAGACAAACTATCAACGCGATTATTATCTTTGGAATACTCAATTGCAAACGTTGGATCGAATGCACCATAGGCAATAATTTTAGGTTCCTGATTTGGATAGCTAGGTACATTCCCATGAATGTCGCGTGCACCTGCTAATATCCATTTACTTATGCTGGAAAGTTCTGCTGGTGAAAGTGATTCTCTGTACAGCGGCATTCGTCCACCTGAAGTATCGCCATTGCTTACAATTCGTTCATGAATTACCCGCTGCCATAACCAACTTTTTGCTGTGTCAAAAGGCAATATCCTTACTTGCCAAGGGTCCAATTGCTTAATAACAGGGTGATAAACCAGAGTAGCATAGGCAGATTGCACTGTTCTGAAATCAGGTTCAAAACTTCCATCGTGACAGCTTGGGTTAGCGCATTTTACAGCGAAAATATTTTTATGAATTCCTAAAAATGAAGTTGAACTAATACTGTCATCCGGAATTTGAGGTCCTGAATTCAAACTCTCAAATGGATTTTCAGGTGCTGTTTCATCTTTGTCTTTGCATGAATTAATAAGCGCAGCAATTATAGAAACAAGAAGCAACCACAAAAAATATTTTTTCATCATCCTAAGATTAAATAAATGCTTGTGTTAAAGGATTTCCCATTTTATTTCGGTAACTCAACGGAATGTCTGAATAAAATCCAAGCACATCGGCAATGGTAGGAACTATGTCAATACTTTCTCCAAGTCCCTGCGGGTTTGTAAAAACCGTATTTTGCTTTACTTTACCAGTTGGTCCTAAAATTAAACAGAAAATTTCTCGCGAAGTAGGGTCGTTGGTATGATCAAGTGCATATCGACCATAAGAATCAACCAGTGAATTATGCGTTAAGTTACGACCGTGTTCAGGTGCTACAATTAGTACCGTATTATTTGCCATTCCGGGTGTTGATTGAATAGTATTCCAAAGATGACTCAATGCGTAATCGGCTTTACGCATATTGTTGCAATACTGTGTAAAGTTCGAATGTGCAATATCTACATCTTGCATATTCACTACCAATAATTCAGGTTTAAAGCGTTGAATAATTTTCTCAGCAAAAAAGATATTGTACATATCATTGTTCATGGCAGTTCCCAAATTCCACGGATCGTTGTACAATCCAGCGACAGCTTCGTTAAAGGATTGTTGAATAAACCCCTCTATTTGAGCAGCTTCACTTTCAGCATTTGTTACACCAGCATCAGCTGCTTTTGTTTGATTTGCAAAATTGTTATCCAAAAAAGTACGCATTGATTTCGCTGCGGTTACTTGTGTATTAGTAAAGACTTTTGGATTTCCCAATGCATTATATCCTCCTAGACTAATTATCGAAGCAGGTTGAATGTGATTCCCTCCATAAATAGCTCCATAGTTGGCGTCTTTACTAAAGTTTAATGCAGGATAAGGTCCGAGTGAATTACTCACCCACCAAGTATTCAGTGCGGTTTGTGAAGGTGAATTGTGTTTGCGGTAATACTCAAAAATTGTTGGGTGTTCGGGGTTCGTTTTAATATCTAAATCGGTATTGGTATAAACTCCGGTTATGGCAGTAGTATGTCCGTTAAAATGTCCGGTTGGTCCTGATTTATATCTGAAATCCTTAAACAATGATCCCTGCAATTGCAGCGGAATACCTGTTGCGGCTGGCAGTGGATCCATACCTGCAAGAATATCAGAGGATATAGCTTCTGTGCCAGGTAAGGTATAGGTCATTAAATTACCTTCCGCCTTTTGAAGTGTTTCCAAATTACGCACTCCGCCCGCAAAAAGGCAAAATACAACATGATCGGCTTTACGAATTCCCGTTGAAGCAAATAATCTACCGGATGGCAAAATATAAGGAAATGTTAAAGCTCCGGCTGTAGCCAATCCTGCTCGCTTAATAAAACCTCTGCGTGTTGTATTCATATCCCAATTTAATAATGACGGTATTCATTTGACGTTAGCATTCCATAATAAATTAATTCAGGACTTATGGTAGTATCTGCCTGAATAATATTTTTTGTGCCGTATAGCTCAAATTCGTTTGGTGTTCGATTTAGAAATTTGGTATAGGTTTCTTTCAAAAACTGCTCAGTGTTTTGCAGCATTTGCGCTTTGCTTGGTATTTGTGTACCCGGAGCATTTAGAAAGTTCTTAATGATTAAATTTTCCATTAGTTTTTTATCTCCAAATGCAGAATACAACAAGGATAGTTGAGTTAAATCATTGGCAGAAATGGTTGTTCCAAAAATATCGGCATAGGCTATAGAAATAAACTCTGTGGTTGTTTTAACTGAAGGTTTGTTAGCTCCTTCCTGCTTTACAGTTACATCGTTGACTCCATACACATAGGTTTTTTCCTTTTTGCAAGCTACACCGGCTAACAATAAGAAACAAACAAAAATGCCTTTCAAGAGTGTTGAAGGCAGAATTACTGATTTACTTATTTTATATTCCAACATATTCATCGAGCGATAGAATTCGTTTTTGTAATAATTTGTAGTTTTTATCCGCTTTGTACTTTAGGCTCAAATCGGTCATTTCCGCCGAGTTGGGTGCCCTAAACAAATAGCGAATAAAAAGTGCTCTTACCTGCCCTTCAAAGTAATTATCCGAATTAAAGAAAATAGTTATAAAATCAGATTTTGAATTACCGGTTTCCAAAAACAAAGATGCATTGAATCCATCTACCATATTAATTGCATTTTCAAGTTCTGCATCCGTTGGATAACGGTTTAAGAAATTTTGAAATGTAGCTGTTACAAAATTGGATGTTCCCATATTGATTTGATCATAAAAATAATTAAAAACACAGCGCTTATGCATACCTATAATATCCAAAGAATCAGCTTGCAAAGCACCGGGAACATTATACATCAATTGGAGTTTATGTATTTCAATTTCAATTACCGGCCATAAATTTTGAAATGAAGTATTGCTTAATAAAGATGTGTAAATCGCAATATACATTCTTATTTCAGAAGTGTCGGTTGCATTGAGCAGTTCGTTGCTGGCAATTATCCAATTTCTAAACGAATAACCTTGCTTATTTAAAACTGCGTCAAGGAAAACTGCTCTACTGTTCGATGAAAAATTTCCGCTATTCAGCACAGCTAAATCTGTATTTAATTCAGCTGTTGATGGCTCTCTTCCTAAAACAGAGATATATACTTTGTTGATGTAATTTTTTTTGGTGAGTTCAGATATGGTATGGTCGGTGGGTGAAGTATTGTTTGGAATTATAACTTCTTCAGTTTTTTTACAGGATAGAAAGGCCATACAGCCAATCAATAAAAAAAGTATGTGTATTTTTTTAACCTTACTGTTTAACATAAAGTAAAATTAGGTGAAGTTTATATGCGAAACGAATTTTTTGTTCTACATATTGTTTATAAAGATAAAAAAAACACCCCAATCGTTGCCTATTGGGGTGTTTTTATTGATTATTTATTTAATTATTATCTCACTACAAATTTCACTCGGCTTACAGTGCCATTGATTTGAGCTTCTACTGTGTAAACTCCCGCAGCCAATGTTTGCTCCGGTTGTAATACTACTCGGCTCTCTTCTTTAGTGATTACTTGTGTGCTGTAAACTTTTGCTCCCAACACATTGTATATGTTGATGGCAACTTTTTCGTTAGCTTGTTGTATTCCATTTAACTCAACATAGTAAGTTTCGTTTACTGCTGATGGATTTGGATATACACTCAATCCTAATTCAGCTGCAGCTGCTTCAACTTTTCCGTCTTCAGCTAAGAATGGATTGTAACGTGGTACGGTTGCACTGGTTGTTACTGTACATGGATTACCATAAGCACTCCAAACTCCTCCTGCATAACTTGCTACCTCAACTGTGTAAGGTGTATTTGGCAATACATTTTGTCCACCGCAACAAACCAAAGTCCAGGTAAATCGGAAATCAGTTCCTCCTGAGTTTCGTGTTATTGTTTTGTCGTAGCCCATTGGTCCAGTAATATGGTAGCGGTAATTAGTGGCTGCTGGTACCGGGTTGCAGTAAATTGGTGAACTAAAAGTTGGTAAGGTGTACAAGCAATAAGCCGGTTGCAACTCTGTAAGCGGTTGTGCAGGAGTGGTTACCTGACACATTGCACCTGCTGTGCTCCATACTCCTCCCACATTGTTTTGTACAGTGATGTCGTAGGTAGTAGCATAACGTAATCCTATTCCGCCAACGGTTGGTAACCAGTTTAATCGGAAATCATTTAAGGTTGAATTACGATCAGCAGTTGCATTGTAACCTAAGGCAGCATTTACAGCAGTATAACGATAATTACCTGCTCCTACTACTGGTATACAGTAAATCTGATCGGTAATGTTGGTTAACGTTTTACCGCAGGATTGCTGTGGGCCAGGAGCTGCAACTAATTGTG
>DGQS01000156.1 GCA_002389785.1 Bacteroidetes bacterium UBA4408 | reverse complement strand
GCATACAGCCCGGCGATAAAATTGCCATCATCAGCAATAACCGACCAGAGTGGAACATCATGGACATAGGCATAGGGCAGCTTGGTGGAATTGTTTGTCCGGTTTATCCAACAGTATCAGAAAACGATTACAAGTTTATTTTTAACGATGCTGAAGTACGTTACATTTTTGTTTCCGATACCGAAATACTTGCTAAAGTTAATGCAGTAAAAAAGGATGTTCCAAGCCTTAAAGGAATTTATAGTTTTAATAAGATAGATGGAATTACACATTGGTCAAGCTTGTTGGAACTTGGCAATAAAGCACGCATGGATGAAGTGAAAGCCAGAATGAATGCTGTTGCTGAGGATGATTTAGCTACCATTATTTATACCTCAGGAACTACTGGAAATCCAAAGGGCGCCATGATTTCACATAAAAATTTGATGAGCAATGCAAAAAATTGCGTGGAGCGTTTGCCGGTTGGAAGCGATGCTAAAGCCTTAAGTTTTTTGCCACTTTGCCATGTGTATGAGCGCATGCTTACCTATTTGTTTCAAATTACCGGAGTATCTATTTACTATGCCGAATCGATGGATACCATTGGTGAAAACATACGCGAAGTAAAACCCGATATTTTTGCGGCAGTACCCCGTTTGATCGAAAAAGTGTACGATCGAATTATTGCTAAAGGTTCGGAACAAAAAGGAATTAAAAAGGCTTTATTCTTTTGGGCTGTTTCCTTGGGTCTGCGTTTTGAATTAAATGGTGCAAATGGCTGGTGGTATGAATTACAACTGAAAATAGCCAACAAACTTATTTTCACAAAATGGCGTGAAGCACTGGGCGGAAATGTAAAAGCAATAGCCTCAGGAAGTGCACCGTTACAGCCTCGTTTAGCACGAGTATTTATGGCTGCAAAAATTCCGGTAATGGAAGGGTACGGACTTACCGAAACAGCAGTAGTTGTTTCGGTAAATTGCGAAAAAAATAACGGTGTTATGTTTGGCTCTGTTGGGCGTGCAATAAAAAGTGTACAGGTAAAAATTGCCGATGATGGAGAGATATTAATTAAAAGTCCAAGTGTGATGTTGGGTTATTACAAACGGCCCGATTTAACTGCCGAAGTAATTGATAAAGATGGATGGTTTCACACCGGAGATATTGGAGAAATTGTAAATACCGATTTTTTAAAAATCACGGATAGAAAAAAAGAAATTTTTAAAACTTCCGGAGGTAAATATGTTGCACCGCAATTGCTTGAAAATAAATTTAAAGAATCGAAATTTATTGAGCAGGTAATGGTCATCGGTGAAGGGAAAAACTTTCCGGCTGCCTTGGTACAACCGGCATTTGTATTTTTAAAAGAATGGTGCGAACGCAAAGGTATTGCTGTAACATCAAACGAAGACATGATTACCAAGGCCGAAGTAATTGCGCGAATACAAGAAGATATTGAACTTTACAATCAGGAATTCGGCAAATGGGAACAGGTGAAAAAAATTGAATTGGTAGCCAACGAATGGAGCATCAAAAGCGGGGAATTGACGCCAACTTTAAAATTAAAAAGGAAATTTATTCTTGAAAAATACAAAGTACTGGTTGAAAAAATTTACGGTAAAAATAGCTGATTCAAAAGCTGACTGATATTTTTCAATTTCATTTAATAAGCATAAATTATGCTAAGAAAAACGCTATCCATTTTGTTCTTAGTGTTTTGCCTTTCGGCAGAAGCACAAGATTTTTTACAACTTAAATCTTATACTTTAGATAACGGATTTAAAGTGTACCTCCTACCCGATCCTTATGCTACTACAACTTTTGGTGCAGTAGCCGTACATGCCGGTTCAAAAAACGATCCAGCCGATGCTACCGGATTAGCGCATTATCTTGAACATCTTTTGTTTAAAGGAACCACAACGATGGGTACCATTGATTATGAAAAAGAAAAACCCTTTTTAGACAGCATCACTTTTTTATACCAGGAGCTAAAAAAAACTTCGGATGAAACACAGCGAAAAGCCATTAAACTTAGAATCAACCAACAAGCCATGGAAGCAGGTAAATATGGCTTGCCTACTGAGTTTCACACCTTGCTAAGCTCAATTGGCGGTACTGCAATTAATGCGTTTACAGCACCGGATATGACGGTGTATCACAATTCATTTCCGGGTGAACAAATGGAAAAATGGTTGGAATTATATTCGCATCGTTTTATAAATCCTGTATTTCGCTCTTTTCAGTCGGAGCTGGAAGTGGTGTACGAAGAAAAAAACCGAGCTTCGGATAATTTTCAATTCAAATTAATTACCGAATTGCAAAAGAGCTTGTATCCAACACATCCCTATGGAACTCAAACTTCTTTAGGTTCAACCGAGCACCTTAAAAATCCGCCCATTGACAGGATTTACGAGTTTTTTAAAAATTATTATGTGGCCAATAACATGGCACTTTTTTTAGTTGGAAATTTTAATGCAGATGCTGCGATACCCCTGATAAACGAAAAATTTGGTAAATTACAGAAAGGAAATGTACCTGCATTTGTAGCACCAACTCCTTATGCATTCAGCAAAAATGCTGTAACCAAATTACGCGTAACTCCTGTTAAAGTTGATTTGGTTGGATTTAAAAGCATACCAACTTCGCACCCCGATGAAGTTGCAATGGAACTTTGCAACACCTTGTTGTTTAATGAAAACGAAACCGGCTTATTAAATAAGCTGCAACAAAACGGAAAGCTTTTGGCTGCCTTTGCACAGAGTTTTCACTTAAACGACGATGGTGCCGAAATACTAATTATAGTTCCAAAAATTGTTGGAGAATCGTTTGGCAAAGCCGAAAAATTAGTATTTGCGCAACTCGACAGTATCATCAATGGAAATTTTTCGGATGCCTTTTTAGAAAATTCTAAAAATGAACTGATCAAAAATTATAAACAAAACATGGAAGATCCTGAAAGCCGAGGATTGGAAATGCTCGACCTATTTACTACCCAAAAAACCTGGAACGATGTGCTGGCTTATCCCGAAAAGGTAAACAAACTTACCAAGGCCGATGTGATGGCTGTGGCCAAAAAATACTATGCTCGTCCACATTATTCCATTCAATCGAAAACCGGATTTCCAAAAAAAGACCAACTCGAAAAACCGGGCTTTAAGCCTGCTGTGACTACTCAAACCGAGAAATCGAAGTATGCAAAACAGTTTGAAGAAATAAAAGATGCCACGGTAACTCCCCGCTTTTTAGATTTGAATGCAGGCTTTGGATTTCATGATTTGGGAAATGGATCAAGCTTTTATTCCTTGCCCAACAGGTATAACAATATTGCTTCGTTAAACATTAAATATTATGCCGGCACGCATTTACTGCCAAATTTAAATTTAGCTGCGCAGCTTCTAAACGAATGTTTTCCTAAAGGAATGACACTTGAAAGCTTCAAATCTGAATTAGCTAAAATTAACACAACTCTTGAATTTACTGCTGAGGATGATTTTTTTAACGTAAGCATTATTGGAGATGAAAAAAACATGGAACGCGCAATGGAACTCTGCTCCTCATTAATTAAAACACCGGAAGCTGCCAAAGAAGCCATGAAAAATTTAACCGAAGGCATGAAAGCAGATCAGGAGTCGGAGCAAAAAGATCCTGCAACAATGGGACTTGTACTGCGCAACTATGCATTGTATGGAAATGAATCGCCTTATAAAAAACGTGCTTCTTTAAGTGAAGTTAAAAGTTGGAGTGCAGGCAAACTTTTGCAATTAATTACGGATGCGGTAAGTTATTCGGCAAGCTTTCATTACTGTGGAAATGCTGATGTGCAACAGCTTATTGAAGCCGCTAAAAAGAATCAATTAGCAGGTAATAAAGGTAAAGCTGTATTGACCGAACTAAATAACCAGCCAATTGAAAAAACAAAAATTTATTTGGTGAATAATTCCAAATCGCGTCAAAATCAAATTTATTTTTCAGCCTTAGGTAGTACCTACAATTCGGCAGACGATGCTAAGCTTAGTTTATTAGGACAGTACTTGGGAGGAAGTTTTTCGGGACTTATACTCCAAGAAATTCGCGAATACCGTTCCCTGGCCTATACTGCAGGAGGCCGTTTTACGAAACCCATTTTGGCTTCTAAACCCATTTTATTTACTTCGTTTGTGGGCTGTCAGGCAGATAAAACCAACGAATCTATAGATGTGATGCTAAACATTATAAACAAGATGCCCGAATATCCTGCACGAATTCCTGCATTTAAAAATTACATCTCAAGTAGCTTATCAACCGCCTATCCCAATCAACGCGATTTAACTGAAACTGTTGAATTACTGAAGTTAAAAGGCTTTAGCAAGGATCCCAAATTGAATGAATACGAATCGATAAAAGACCTGAGCTTTGAAAAAATGCTAGCCTATTACGAAGCCAACCTTAAATCGAAGCCGCTTTTGATAACTATATATGGCGATAAATCGAAAATAGATTTATTGAAATTAAAATCGTTGGGAGAAATTATCGAATTGAAAGAAAAGGATATTGCTACTTATTAATCATGAACAATAGCGTGGTTATTGAATTAATTTCAGCGCAACAATCTTTTGATCGTTAATAAAATTAATCGGTTAAGCTCTTCGATTTTTATCTTCCTTCAATTTGCGTTTCTCTTCCTGTTTCTCAGCTTTGGTCTTCGTTTGCTTTATTAATCGAACACCCAGAAACACACCCATTTTGTAATTAAAATATTCACTCTTCAAAGTTTGAAAAGTGCTTCGGGTATAATCTACATTCGCAAAAATTCCGGTATACACAGTCTTTCCGTTTATTCCCAAACTGCCTCTTGCTTTCGACATAAAAGGCATATTTACTTTTCGAAATACAGCAGTGTCGGTGTATTGCTTGTTAAACTGAGGCCCGCTTCCTACATACACGGATGTTGCAAAATAAAATTGTTGATACACAATATTTCCGGCAAAACCGGGCAACACAAAACATGCTTGTTGACGAAGCTTTGTAAGCTGTTGTAAATTTTCGTAGTATCTTTTTACAGTTGTATCAACAAATAATCCTTGAGGGCGAAGCAATTGATTTTGTTCAGTTCCAAACCATATTAAAAAAGTCGCGGCCGATTTTTTTTGAAATTCACTTTGCATAAAAGCAGCTTTATAACTAAACCTGCTGGCATTTGTAATGAGGCGCATGCTCAGTCCCCAATGGCTTGAACTTATCTGGGAATCAAAATTTGGTAAGGGCGAAAACAGCTTATCTTCAC
>DGQS01000057.1 GCA_002389785.1 Bacteroidetes bacterium UBA4408 | reverse complement strand
AGGTTGAGCGGAGTCGAAACCCTTGTGTTGGACGTCGCTCATGATAAGCCAACGCACTCCTTCGAATTCGCTCAGGATGACTTTAGGTTAAAGGTAAAATAACTGGTTAATTTTCCTCTTCTTCTTCCGGTTCCAATTCAATGGCACCACCGTGATAATTCATTTGGCGAAGTATCCAGTTTTTGCGCTTTTGCACGTATTTGCTTGGAGCAGAGGCACTCCATTTTCGAGGATTGGGTAAAGTGGCGGCAATTAAAGCGGCTTCTGATTGACTTAGCTTTTTTGCATCCTTTTTAAAATTTGCCTTGGCTGCTGCTTGCGCTCCATAAACCCCGTCGCCCATTTCAATTACATTCAAGTACACTTCCATGATGCGTTCCTTACTCCACATGAATTCAATTAGTCCGGTAAAGTAAACTTCAAGTCCCTTTCGTACCCAACTTCGGCCTTGCCATAAAAATACATTTTTTGCAGTTTGCTGACTGATGGTACTTGCCCCACGAATTTTTTTACCTTTCTTTTTTTTGTTGTAAGCCATTGCTTTTTCAATAGCTTTAAGATCGAAGCCATGATGTTCCATAAACAACTGATCTTCGGAACACACAACTGCTAAAGGTAAATTAGGCGAAATATTTTCAATTGGTTCCCAGTCTTTCGAACATTTAAGCGATTTTCCTTCCACCAATTGTTCCACTAATCGAATACCCATGAGTGGTGTAAAAGGTATGGGAATCCAGCGAAACAGCAGTACCGATAAAATACTAACCGCGAAAAAAATAAGCAGGGCCTTCCAACAAAACGAAACAATTTTTTTTAATACCTCATTCATGGCGCAAAAAAAAACTTAAGATAAACCGGTAATTTTTCCGCTTATATCAATGTCCATTTTTTCGGATGCAGGAATTGCAGGTAAGCCCGGCATGCGCATCATTTCACCCAATATTGGGATAATAAATCCGGCACCGGCAGCAAATTCAAACTCACGAACATTGATTACAAAATTGCGTGGACGACCAATTTTTGATTCGTTGTCGCTCAATGATTTTTGCGTTTTTGCCATGCATACGGGCAATTTATCGAGCTGTAAATCAGTAATAGTTTTCAATTGAACCCTTGCCGTATTTGAGTACTCAACTCCATCGGCTCCATATATTTCGGTGGCAATGGTTTTTATTTTTTCTTCCACACTTAAATTCCAATCGTATAATTTTTTGAATTGATTGCTATTCGATTCAATGGCATTCACTACTTCTTGAGCTAGCGCAGCAGTGCCATTCCCCCCATCTGTAAATCCTTTTGAAACTACTGCTTTAACTCCTTGTTTGGCACATTCATCAATAATAAAATTAACTTCTTCCTCGCTATCATTATAAAAACTATTGATGGCAACGATTGGAGTAATTCCAAATTTTTTACAATTCTCAATGTGTTTAAATAAGTTTTCAAATCCCGCTTTAACGCGTGATAAACTTGGGGTATTGTATTCGTCTTTTTTTGCTCCTCCATGATGACGAAGCGCTCGAATGGTCGCAACCAGCACAATTGCATGTGGTTCAATTCCGGCATAACCGCACTTAATATCCATGAATTTTTCGGCTCCTAAATCGGCTCCAAAACCGGCCTCAGTCACTACATAATCGCCAAGCGATAATCCCATTTTTGTAGCAATAATTGTATTGGTTCCTTGTGCAATGTTGGCAAAGGGACCACCGTGTATAATAGCTGGGTTACCTTCCAAGGTCTGCACCAAATTAGGTCGAATGGCATCTTTCAGTAAGAGAGCCATGGCGCCTTCTGCATTTAAATCGCGCGCAAAAATTGCCTTCTTTTCAAAAGTAAAACCTACAAAAATATTTCCTAAGCGCTTTTTTAAATCTTCAATATCCTTCGACATACAAAGTATAGCCATTACTTCACTGGCAGCAGTAATATTAAATCCATCTTCGCGTGGAATCCCATTGGCAGTTCCTCCAATTCCAATAATGATACTTCGCAAAGAGCGGTCGTTCATGTCCATTACCCTTTTCCAGGCTATGGTTCGTGGATCTAAACCAAGGCTGCGCGACTTACTTTGCAGGTTGTTATCAATTAATGCCGACAATAAATTATTGGCTTTTTCAACGGCAGAAAAATCTCCGGTAAAATGCAAATTAATATCTTCCATTGGAATTACTTGCGAATAACCACCACCAGCAGCACCGCCCTTAATTCCGAATACAGGTCCTAGTGATGGCTCTCGCAACACCACAATTGATTTCTTACCAATTTTGTTTAAGCCTTCATTTAGTCCAATTGATACTGTAGTTTTTCCTTCACCGGCAGGGGTAGGATTAATAGCAGTTACCAAAATTAATTTGCTCTTTTTTACTTTTTCTTCATCGATCAATTCAAGAGGCAATTTTGCTTTGTGCTTGCCGTAGTAATGCAAGTCGTCGTTCGATACATTAATTTTTGCAGCAATGTCTTTGATGTGCAAAATTTTAGCAGCTTGTGCAATTTCTAAATCCGAAGGAAAGGCTTTTGTTGTCGACATAATTTTTATTGAATCGCAAATGTATAAATACAATTGGGAAGTTTGAAAATGTGAAACCCTGGTTGTTATTTCTGAGTATATACCCGTTTTACTGATTCAATAATTGGTATGCATAAAATGAATAGTGAATATTGTTCGATAAGTTCTTTTTTTAACAAGACAAATTTTGTTTTTAAGGAAATACAATTATATTTGAATTATAAAAACATCTATTTTAACTCTATGAAAAGAAGTCTACTTAGTTTTTGTTTGCTCTTTATTTGTATTCCTAGTTTATTTGCTCAAGTTGCCAATACGGCTGCTGTTCCTGCTACACCAACCGATGCTAAAGCGATAAAATACCGCCGAAGTTCCTTGCACATGATTATGTTGGATGATAAAGGTTTGGTAAATGCTGATTTAATAAAGCGCACATTTATTCGCATGCCTATTCCTGATAAATTTAATAACCATTTGCTTCCGGGTCGATCGTTCGACCCTAAGCCAATACCGGTAACTGCAGAGGAGCGAAAATTGATGGGACAAAAGCAAAGTTTTGCTGAATCAAAATCACGCAACTTGGGAGGAAAATTAACTGGTGGATTGGTTGATACTACAAATACTGAAGACTTGCCAATTAAAATTGAAAAGTATTTTAATGCAAATTATGTTGCCCGCGATTTGGTTGCAAAATGGTTTAATAGAAGTGAAAAGGGAACTTTTGATATGAAGTTAATAGGTGAACGTGGATCCTACGATGCATCAGCCTTAGATATAGCCACAGCAAAGTCAAGTAAAAGAGGAGTTTCGGCTGTTGCAGATGCAGGTGAAGAATTAATAAATAACACTTTCGTGGTTGTTACACGTTACAATTATGTGAGTATGGAAAACGTTGCTGCTGCAGCAAAGAAAGCTGGAAAGTTTGCTGCAAGCTTGTTGGCTGCATCAGGAAATACGATTGATTCAAAAGTGCTTGCTGCCGGTGATTCTCTTACCAGTCAGGCAACCGGTTATGCCGTTGAAACAAATTCCTATTTATATAAATTGGTGTGGAACGATTCAGTGGAAGCAGTGTTTTATCAGAATTATTGGATCGATGAAAGCTCTTACGATGAAGCAAAGAAACGAGCATTTGATACCACCCGTTTATTTACCTTGCAATACATTGGTGATGCACATGCGCGTGCGAATGTGCTTGCATCCAACCGTATGGGAATTGCTCAAGATACACTCATAGCAAAGGCAACCATCAATTCATTTGAAGCTGTAATTGCCAAGTTGCAAAAAAAATACGAAGTATTTCGTACCAAAACTCCTTTGCTTTCGGGCGATCCTATAACAGCTAAAATTGGACTAAAAGAAGGACTTGAAGCCGGCGATAAATTTGAAGTATTAGAGCAAGTGTTGGATGAAAAAACCGGGCGTACAACTTACAAACGTGTTGGAAAAATTAAAGTTAAACCCGGTATGATATGGGACAATCGTTTCGGGGCTGAATACGATCAGGCAGCAGCCACCGGACAACCGGTTGCTGCTCAAAGTCAAAATACAACGGCTGTTTCTTCAGAAGAAGCATCCATGGACGATATGTTTTCTAAAGCAAGTGCCAAATCACAGCCCGTTTCGGGAGCTACAGCTGTTCCAACTACCCCTGTAGGACCACTTGATCGTACCACATTTATCGGAGAAGAAGGAAGCTTTTATTCAGGAATGCTTATTCGTCAAAGAAATTAATACTAAAACTTTACTCAAACAATCAATTAACTAAAAACCAGACACAATGAAAAAAACAACTCAATCAATTTTGGTAGCGCTCACTATTTTGTTGGCAACCATTCAATTTAATTCAGTATTTGCACAAGGCCAGGGTGCAGCAGGCCGTAAGGCTGACAGAGATACTCGTGCATGGCGATACGAAGTGCAATGCGTTGGAGTGGGTACCGACGGTACCAAATTAATTAAAGTTTTTTCTTATTCTAAAAAAGCAGACGTAGCTATTGAGCAAGCAAAAAAGAATGCAGTACACGCTATGATTTTTCAAGGTTTTGTAGGTAACAGCGGTTCAGGATGTCCAACACAAAAACCCTTGACAAACAATCCGGGATTAGAGCAAGAAAAAATCGATTTTTTTGATTCGTTTTTTGCAGATGGCGGTAAGTACATGAAATTTGTTACCGTTTCGGGCGATGGTGCAGTTGCTGCCCAAGACCGCATGAAGGTTGGAAAGGAATATAAAATTGGAGTAGTAGTTTCGGTAATGTACGATCAATTGAGAAAAGATTTGGAAGCAGCCGGAATCATTCGAGGACTATCTTCAGGATTTTAATTTTAAAAAAATACACACATGAGAAAAATAATTTTATTGTTGACACTTGTTGTTGTTGCATCAAGTGCAGCATTGGCACAGCGCCAGCGGGCTCAAAAAAAGGTAGCAGGTTATTATGCTTACAAAACAGAATGCATGGGTATTGAAATGGATGGTTCACAAACTTTGAAATGCTGGGGAACAGGAAAAAATCGTTTTGATGCCGTTGAACAAGCCCGAAAAAATGCGGTGCGCGATGTACTATTTAATGGCGTACGAAGCGGAGATTGCAACCCTAAGCCGGTAATTTTTGAAGTAAATGCACAAGAGAAATACGAAGATTACTTCAATAATTTTTTTAAGGATGGAGGCGAGTACAAAAACTTTGTAAACAACAAGGATGAATCGCTTTGGCCTAAAATTTTTAAAGACAAGAAGAAGGCAGGTACTGAAGTTGAAGAAGGCGTAATTGTACGTGTTCTTCGATCGGAGCTCAAGAAAAAAATGATGGAAGACAAAATTCTTCCTCAGTAATTTAAAACTTAAAAACTAAATTTTATGAAAAAAATAATGATTGCACTTTGTGGTTTGATGTTGATGGGAACCACGCTAAGTTTTGGTCAGGCTAAGAAGCCTACGATTATGGTATTGCCAAGCGATTTGTGGTGCAATACCAACGGTTTTATGATGGAGTTTGACAACCAAGGAACCAAAGTAAAAATTCCAAATTATAAGAAGGCTTTTCAAGAAAGTTCCGATTTGCTAAATGTAATCAGCAAAATAAATGGAATGATGGCAGAGCGAGGTTTCCCATTAAAAAATGCTGAATCAGCGTTAAAAACATTGGAAGCAGAAAGTGCTGAAAATGCTATGTTAACCAGCAAAGGTGGAGCAGGAGTTTCTGAATCACCGGTAGATAAATTAAAGAAAACCGCTAAAGCAGATATTATTATGCAACTTACTTGGACGGTGAATACAACAGGTCCTAAGAAGTCGATTACCTTTAACTTACAAGGATTAGATTCCTATACCGACAAGCAAATTGCCACTGCTGTTGGAACCGGAGCTCCTTCATTTTCGGCTGAATTGCCTGTATTGCTTGAAGAAGCTGTATTGGCACACCTCGATAATTTTAATACCACTTTGCAAGCACATTTTGATGATATGTTTGAAAATGGTCGCGAAATTATTGTTCGTATTAAAAAGTTTGATTCTTGGGATGGCGATTTAGAAAAGGATTATGGTGGAAAAGAATTGGGCGATGTAATCGAAGATTGGATGAAAGCAAATACTGTAAAGGGACGTTTTAGTACAACCGATGCAACTGAAAGCATGATGTTGTTTGAACAAGTGCGCATTCCTTTGTATGATGCTTCGGGTAAAGCTACCGATGCACGCGGATTTTGTAAAGATTTGCAAAAAACTTTGTCGGCACCACCTTACGGAATTGTAAATAAATTGATGATGAAAGGCTTGGGGCAGGCAACAATTGTATTAGGAGATAAATAAAAATTAAAACTCGAAAAATGAAAAAAACAATGAAGTCAATTTTTCTGACTGTTTTAGCAACGGTGCTTGTATCATTTACATCATCTGCACAAAACTCAGAAAAAAAATTGGATGATGCCGGTCGTATAACTTTGGCTGCCTTTGTTGCACCCCAAGTTGCCGGATTACCCGATGCTGCTAAGTCGATGCTCAGCAATAAGCTTAGCCAAATTGCTACTCAAAACGGAATGGGTGGAAGCGCAAAAAATGAGCGTTTCATTATCACTTGTAACATTGTTGTGTTAACAAAGGATATTTTACCCGGACCACCGCCAATGACAGCCCTTTCAATGGATGTAACTTTGTATATAGGTGATGGCATTGCAGGAACCAAGTTTGCCAGCAAATCGATTACCGTAAAAGGTGTTGGTACCAACGAAACCAAAGCCTACATTGAAGGAATAAAAATGATTAAGCCATCCGATCCGGGTGTACAGGCTTTTGTTGAAGAAGGTAAGAAAAAAATTATGGCGTATTACAATACCAAATGCGACATGATTATTCAGGAAGCTAAATCATTGGCTACTCAAAATAAACAGGAGGAGGCAATTTACAAATTAACTGCTGTGCCGGATGTGTGCAAGGAGTGTTTTGAAAAATGCTTGGTAGCGATAGAGCCTATTTACAAGCAAAAAATTGAACGCGATTGCAAAATTAAATTTGCAGAAGCAACCAATTTATGGAATGCGAATCAAAACATTGATGCAGCCAATCAAGCAGGAGCATTGCTTGCTTCCATTGAGCCACAGGCATCGTGTTACAAAGAAGCGCAAAGTTTATCCAATACCATTGCTAAAAAGGTAACCGAAATTGATAAGCGCGAATGGGCATTTAAAATGAAAGAACAAGAGCAAACCAGCGAAATGATAAAAGCTTATCGCGATGTTGGTGTAGCTTATGGAAATGGACAACCCGATAGCATTGAGTACAATGTGAATGGTTGGTGGTAAACCTCGATTAATTTAAAAAAAAATCCTTCCACTCGTAAGAATGGAAGGATTTTTTTTGCTTTCTGTTATAGGAAAGTTGATTTCTTACTTAAGATATTACTCAACCTGCTCTAACTTTTTTTCCAACACGGTATCGTAAATTTCTTTTGCTTCTGCAACGTTAAAAAATACTTCAGTTACTCGCGCGAATCTTCAGATTCGTGTGCTTTAATCAGTAAAATTTCGAACCCATTTACTACTGTCAGCGTAGTTTGTAACTATATTGAAATATCTTAGCTCTCGCTCGCATCTTGCGATATAGCATTATTCTTATGGCATCCTGCCGTAATTAAACTTTCTTATTAAATTTGATACATATCTGAAAACCAAAAAGAATTCAATAGCGAGGGCTGACTTTGTATTTGAAAAATTATAAAAATATGCCGCTTCCAGAAATTGAAAAATATATTAAAACG
The DNA here is from genome assembly GCA_002389785.1 of Bacteroidetes bacterium UBA4408. Lineage (GTDB taxonomy): Bacteria > Bacteroidota > Bacteroidia > UBA4408 > UBA4408 > UBA4408. The sequence continues at coordinate 7,163 of DGQS01000057.1, read as the reverse complement.
TATAAGCATTTACCGGGTATTCCTTCTGAATGTGAGGTAAAAGAAAATGGAGTTGATATAGTAGAAATGCAAGTAAAATTATTAAAAAGCTTGGAAGAATTAACCTTGCACCTAATTGAACTTGAAAAGGAAAATGCTAAAATGAAATTGGTAATAAACAAAATAACAGATGAACAAAAAAAGTAAACCCACTATTTATTTAGCTTTTATTGCCTTCATTTTTTTAATTAATAGCTCCTGCAAAAAGTACCCCGATGGGCCATTAATCAATCTAATGTCGAAAGAAAAGAGAATAGAAAGATATTGGTACATGGAATATCTCGAAATTGGTGGCATTGACTCAACTGCCTCTTTTTTGGCTGAAAATGATAGCGGGTTAAAATTTGATTACATGAGAATTTATGGTGAACGTGAAGCTTCTTATATCAAATATTCTTCAGATTTAAGATGGGCAGAATTGTCTTTTGAATGGTCCTTAATAAACAAAAACAGAACATTGAAAATTGGTTTGACTTGGGTTTCTCGATCATATAATTTATCAGAGCATATTGGTCCATTTTGGGTTAATGAAAAGGTGGAGTTTCGAATAATGAAGTTAACAAAGGATGAACTATGGTTAGAAACAACCTATAATAATAATTTAACAAAAGTTCATTTTAGGTCAAACTAATTAAATTATTTATAGATCATGAAAATTAGAACTTCAATAGGATTTCTACTGGTATATTTATTTTTAATGTTTTCGCAATATTGCTATGCTCAAATTTCCGGTGAACAACAGCGAATCTTAAAATACTGGTATTATCGCGAAAGACTTAAAACTCAGTTTGTAATGGGTATTGGCCAAGGAGATGGCGAATCAATGCCTTTTGAAGAAAGATATAATGCAACATATTTTCCGAGCTTTGAAGAGAAAGTTCATAATAGTGATGCAACAATTAACCTTGCTTACTACATTATTGTATTGGCACTTGAATACGAATTACTACAAAAAAATAGTCAAGATACCTGGCAAACAGAATTGGAGTTATTTTATGCTATTGATGCAATAAACAGGGTGGATAGGAATGCTGAAGGTTATTATGGAAAGTCGCCAAAACTTGATGGATACTACATTCGCGACTATACATTTTTGCTCATGGGCCTTAAGCGAAAAGAAACCGAGTTAACTGCTCAACGAAATGCCTTTTTTAATTCAATTATTTTAAATTAATTTATTTCAACGATGAAACATTATTTGTATTTTCTACTGTTGCTTTCATTTGTAAGTAATTCGTGCAAAAAAGATAAAACTGAGCCAATGGAAACTGCTATTGTTGAAAATCCTGTAGCTAGTGCACAAAAAAAATTTTCGTGTTTAATTAATGGGAATACATTTGAAACCGATTCAGCGCAGGCATTTTATTTTATCGACTCGCTTAACCATTCAAAATTCATGGGAATTGATGGGATTGATTTTGCTGATACTACTTCGGTAACTGTGGGTTTTATTGATTCAACAATTCAAGAAAAAATTAATTTAAACGACACAATTTATTTTGACAAGGCAAGTGCATTAATGATAAAGCAAAATAATGGCGTTTCTTTATATTATGATGGATATTCGGGCTATTTAATTTTTACTGCATTAGATACAATAAACAACTTTGTGAGCGGAAAATTTAAGTGTTCGCTGGTTGAACTAAGTGTGAATGATACTGTACATATTACTAATGGGCGGTTTCAAAATGTGCACTATGAAATAAATTGAACACTTTTGTAGCAAAAAAAATCCTAAAGGAAAGTTTATTTCTTACTTAAGATATTACTCAACCTGCTCTAACTTTTTTTCCAACACCGTATCGTAAATTTCTTTTGCTTCTGCAACGCTAAAAAATACTTCATCGTCAATTACTATATCCGTTTCGGCTACGTCACCTATATAAGTAAATTCAACAGAAGTAATGCTCATAAAATCAATAAAAGCATCTTCATCGCTATCTTTCACACTTACTACAACACGACCTTGTGCTTCGCCAAACAAAAAGGCATCCTTTCTAAAATCTTCATCCGTTGAAATATCAAAACCTAAACTATTTACCATGGCACTTTCGAACAAGGTTATAAACAAGCCACCGTCGGCACAATCGTGCGCCGATTGTACCAAGCCTTTTTGTATTAATTTTCGAATGGCGCGTTGCACCTGATATTCTTTTTCCAAATCAAAATAAGGAGCAGGACTTAATTTTACACCGTGATACGAATACAAGTATTCTGAACTACTTATATCGTTTTGCGATTCACCAATTAAATAAATTCGGTTACCTGCTTCTTGAAATGCAAGGCTGGTAGCAAATTCTTTATTGTCAAGTATTCCTAACATTCCAATAGTAGGAGTAGGGAAAACCGGTTCAGTAACATCGCCCTTCACCGATTGATTGTAAAAACTAACATTTCCTCCGGTTACCGGAGTATCAAATTTTACACATGCTTTACCCATTCCTTTGATGGCTCCAACGAATTGCCAATATACTTCGGGATTGTAAGGGTTTCCAAAATTTAAACAATTGGTCACCGCTACCGGTACACCTCCCGAACACACAATATTTCGAGCAGCTTCGGCAACCGCAATGGCACAACCTGTTTCAGGATCAGCATTTACATAGCGTGAATTGCAATCCACCGTTAAAGCCAATGCTTTGTCGGTTCCTTTTATATTTACAAGTGCAGCATCACTTGGATAATTGGTACTCATGTTGGCAGTACCAACCATGGAATCGTACTGTTGTATTACCCACTTTTTGGAAGCAATGTTTGGATGCGATAACAGGTGTTTCGCAACTTCCACATAATCTTTTGGTTCAGCAACCGAATCAAGTGTAAAATTTTTAGAAGCGGCAAAAGAAGCAGGTTCCTTAAACTCACGCTTATAAACAGGAGCGCCTCCTCCTAAAACTAAATCACGCGCCGGAACATCGGCTACTAGTTCGCCCTTCATGTAAAATTCGAGGCGCTTGCTGGCAGTTACAATTCCTATTTCTTCACAATTTAAATCCCATTTCTCGAATACAGCATTTACCACATCTTCTTTGCCTTTATCAACCACTATCAACATGCGCTCTTGCGATTCGGATAATAGAATTTCAAACGGCTGCATGTCTTTTTGACGAGTTGGAACTTTATCCAAATAAATTTTCATTCCATGCTCACCTTTTGCGCTCATTTCACTGGTACTGCAAATAATTCCGGCAGCACCCATATCCTGCATACCTACAACAGCGCCGGTTTTAATAACTTCTAAAGTAGCTTCCAACAATAATTTTTCCTGAAATGGATCTCCAACTTGTACAGCCGGTAAATCGTTGGCCGAATCCTCGGTGATGTCGGCTGAAGCAAAAGTGGCTCCATGTATACCATCCTTTCCGGTAGCTGAACCTACAATAAAAACAGGATTTCCAACCCCTTTAGAGATGGCCGAAATAGTTTCGCCTACTTTTACGATACCTGCACTCATAGCATTTACCAGCGGATTCACATTGTAGCATTCGTCAAAAAAGACTTCACCACCTACGGTAGGAATTCCAAAGGCATTTCCATAATCACCAATTCCTTTAACAACGCCTTTCATGAGCCATTGTGTACGTGCAAGGTTGAGGTCGCCAAAACGCAAGGAATTTAATTGAGCAATAGGACGTGCTCCCATGGTAAAAATATCCCGATTAATCCCTCCAACACCGGTGGCAGCTCCTTGATAGGGCTCTAAAGCAGAAGGATGATTGTGTGATTCAATTTTAAAAGCACAGGCTAATCCATCTCCAATATCCATCAAACCTGAATTTTCTTCGCCGGCTTCTGCCAGTATGCGCGAACCTTTTTTAGGCAAAGTTTTTAACCAGGTTATTGAGTTTTTGTAACTGCAATGCTCACTCCACATTACGCTAAAAATACTGAGTTCGGTAAAATTGGGTGTTCGTCCCAAAATGCTCTTTATTTTATCAAATTCATCTGCTAATAATCCTAATTTTGCTGCTGTTTCAGTAGTTACTACTTTTTCAGCTACAGTTTTTCCCATGTCTTTTTTTGAAAATTGTACGCGAAATTAACACTATCTCTGCGCATTTTCTAATTAATTATTTTAACTATAGGGGCTTTATTTTAAGCAGCTAGCTTGGTATTTTTTATATTTGCCTCAAGAACAAGCTGGTTCTTATACTATATGTTAGTTTCAATACTACTTTCTTTCGTTTACTTTCTGTTTTTCATATCCCTTTTTTATCGGTTTTCCTTTTTTGAAATTGACGGATTTTCAAGAAAGTACCTCGTTTGGGTATTTGCTATTAAAGTGTTATTCGGTGTAGTGTTGATTGAAATTTACAGCCATTTTTATACGACACGAAGTGCTGCCGATGCCTTTAAATATTACGATGATGCCAAAGTAATTTATGCTGCATTATGGAGCCATCCGCTCGATTATTTGAGGATGACCTTCGGAATAAATTCAGATGCGCTGGATTTATATCCTTATTATCAAAAAATGAACAATTGGTATTTGGCCGATAGTTATACCTTTTATAACGATAGTCGTTCCGTTATACGCTTTAATGCACTGGTATTTCCTTTTGCTTTCGGGCGCTATGTGGTGCACATGATTTTTATGTGTTTTTTATCCTTGTGCGGATTGGTAGCATTATTTAAAGCTTTTATGCCTTTTTTTAAACAACGCTTGGCTTCGTTGGCAATAGCAATTTTTTTAGTACCTTCTGTTTTGTTTTGGGGGTCGGGTGTGTTAAAGGAAGGATTAATTTTATTCGCTTCCGGTTATTTGATTTATTATTTTTTTAAGTGGTTGAAGGAGGATAATAAACTTCAACCAGGCTTTTTTTTCGTTCTGTTTATTGGCTTAATGATGCTGATTAAAGTACATATCCTTATTTCCTTGATTCCGGGTTTTTGTATCGTATGGTGGCATGTGCGGAAGCCTCAAAGTTCTATTTATTTGAAAACTGTTATTGCTGTAGTTGCAGTATTCTTGTTGGCTTTTGCAGTATCTTTTACGAAAGAGGAGAGCAATCCATTTTACATGCTGGCACAAAAGCAAAGAGACTTTGTGAATTTAGCAAAGGGAGGATTTTATTTTGAACTACAAAACAATTACAAGGATACATTTTATGTTGAAGAGAAAGATAGAGCGAAGGTGCTTTTGGCGAACGATTCGGTAAATTGGCGATTGGCAGATGGGGTTAAATTTTATCGTTGGTCGAAGGAGGAATTAACCGATACTTTTATTCAAAAAAATCAGCAAACCAATTCTTATCGTTTGCTGATGCATCTCGATAGTTCAGGAAGTAGAATTTACGTTCCCAGCATTGAGCCCAATGTTTGGAGTGTAGTTATGAGTTTGCCGATTGCCCTTAGCAATGTGCTTTTTCGACCTTTTGTTTTTGAAGCAGCCAATTACCTCTCACTGTTTGCGGCTCTTGAAAATTTATGGATTTGTTTTTTTATGCTCTTGATGTTATTATTTTTTAAGGTTCCTAAAAAGGAGGAGCAAGCTATATTTATTTTTTGTTGCTCGTTTGTGCTGATACTATTTTCAATCATTGGATTAACCACTCCGGTAATGGGAGCAATTGTGCGCTATAAGATTCCGGCTTTGCCTTATTTGTTTTTAGTATTTATGTTGCTTACCGATGCTGAAAAGCTACGCAACAAATTTCCTTTTCTAAAAAAATTCAATCGCTAAAAATTAGCTAAACGCTCAATTTTTCTAATAAACCCGCAGGGGCGATTGTGCTTGGAAATAATTCAATAAAATGTGCAAAAAATAATTGACGCGCCAGAAGACGTTTATATTCAGTTGTTCCTCTGGCATCACTAATGGGTAGTATTTCAGATTGAAGAATTTTTGCAGCATCTTTTAGTACTTGTTCAGTGACTGTTTTTCCAACAAGGAAATGAGCTGTTTCAGCTAACAATTTAGGATAAGCAAAAACACCGCCCATACTTAAGGAAGCTGTTTTAATAACTGAATTTTCTGTTGAAATAAGTAATGCCGAATTAACACTTGCAATGTCAAGATGCTTTCGTTTGCTCACTTTTTCAAAATTTAAAACTGCAGATTGGGTGGGGAGTTCAAACACAATTTGTACTAAATTTTCTTCTGGTAACTTATCTAGAGTTTTGTAAGCTTTGTAAAAATCTTTTAAATAAATGTTTCTTTTCTGATTGTCTTTTTCAAGAACAATTTTTGCATTTAAAGCAAGAAACAATATGCTCATATCGCCAATTGGAGAGGCATTCACAAAGTTTCCCGCCAAGGTAGCCATGTTGCGAATAGGAGTGGAGGAAATTAATTTCAATTGCTGGTATAAATTGGGAAATAGAGCACAAATGAGTGCATCGTTTCGCAATTCTTCAACCGTTACCGAAGCACCAATTTCTATTAAGTTTCCGTTTTTTCGAATTCCTTTCATCTCCGGTTTGTTGAGCACAAAATCAATAGATTCGTGCACCATCGCTGCGTGTTTTTGCACATATACATCGGTTCCTCCTCCAACTTTTACTCGTTTTGTTACCACATTATTTGAAGGAGCCATTGCTTGTAAGCTTGCTTTAATTCCAGTGAAATATTCGGGTAAATACTGTTGTTGCACCAACCAATGAATGATATTTTTTTCGTCGCGTTCTTTTACTTTTTCTACAATTAAGGCAGCAGCTCGTTCAAGCGATTTGTATCCGGTGCAACGACAAATATTTCCATCAATGGAAGCCAAAGCCTGAGTATAATCAGGATTTTTACTGCTCATGCAAAACCCGATTAACGACATAACAAAACCAACCGTACAAAATCCACATTGCGTTCCACCGGTATCAACAATTGCCTGTTGTACCGGGTTAAGTGCAGGACCATTGATTCCCTCCACAGTAACTATGTGCTTTCCGGCAGCATTACCGAGTGGCATCAAGCAGGAAGTCATCGATTGATAGTGCATTTCACCATTTTTTAATTCTCCAACCAGCACTGTACAAGCGCCACAATCGCCTTCACGGCAGCCAATTTTGGTTCCTTTTAAATGACTGTGGTAGCGCACGAAATCTAGCATTACGCTACCTGCAGGCTCATCGGTTGTAATAGTTTGGGAATTAAGAATAAATTCAATCATGCTATTTATTTCAGGTAAAGT
>DGQS01000186.1 GCA_002389785.1 Bacteroidetes bacterium UBA4408 | reverse complement strand
AACTTGCGAATTGGTCAACCGGGAATAATGATGCGTATACCAATTTCCCGGTGAATGTTTCCGGCCAGATTAATGGCTTTTGCCGAATCAGTCAAATGAAATTTAATGCCAGTGATCCCAACAAAATGTATGCAGTTACAGGAGAAGGAGGTTTTTTTAGCACCAACGATGGAGGTGCAAATTGGACTGTTAGACCCGGCACTGAAAATCTTACCGGTGGTTGCGCTTCGCTGTGTATTGATTATACAAATGACCAAGTAATTTATTTAGGATCAGGCGATGCAAATTATTATTCAAACGGACAAGGAATTTATAAATCTACTAATGGTGGAACAAGTTTCACTGCGACCAGTCTTAGCAATTGCTTGGTTATTGAAATACTGCAAGATCCTTCTAATCCGGCAACATTCGTGGCAGCAACCAACAAAGGAATTTATAAATCAATTAATAATGGTTCAACTTGGACTGCTTCAACTTTGACTAACATTCAGTTTTGTGATTTGGTTCGGAATGCCGCAACTAATTCAAGTACACTTTATGCTTGCACCCGCGAAAACTCTAGCCGCTTTTTTCGTTCGACTGATTTTGGTAGTACCTGGACACAAATTACTTCAGGAATTACCACAGCTGTTAATTTTATTCAAGCAGGTGGTAGAATTGGTGTAACTCCTGCCGATCCCAATGTGGTTTATTTTGAAGCAATTGGTGGTGGTGGTATAGTACACAAATCAATTGATGGCGGTTTAAATTTTACAGTGAGTAAACCCGAAGGAACTGGAACCCTTGCTGCGCCTTACATTACCTTTTATGATTACAATAACGCGAATACACTTACCGGGCAAGGAAATTACAATAACGCTATTTGTGTAGATGCAACCGATCCCTCCAAGTTATGGATACAAGCACACAACACTTGGCTATCAACAGATAATGGAGTTACTTGGACTGAAATTACTCATTGGTCAACCAAAGTACATACCGATATGCATCAATTGACTCAAAGCCCTTTTAATTCATCCAAATTATATAGCTGTAACGATGGAGGTGTATGGTTAAGCACAGATGGAGGTAATAATTGGAATCCTACAAGCAATGGACTTTACGCTTATGAAATTTATAATAATTGCGGGAAAAGTAGTAACACCGATCGAAACTATATAGCCCTTGGTACACAAGATAATGGTAGAGTTTTTAGAAATGCAATTGGCTTTTTTACTGATCGTGGAGGAGACGATACTCGTCAAAAAGAATTTGATTATTTACCCAATGGTGGATTTTATTATGAAAAAACTCAGCTTAATCGCAAGTCTGTAAGTACCGGATCAACTTCTTCTGCTGGATTTACAACCAGTGGTAATTATTGGGAATACCTTGCTTTTAACAGGTCGAACACCAATTTGGGTTTTATGTGGTTTACTGATAATAATTTATACCGCTCTACAAATTTATCCAATGCAACACCAACTTGGACTTCTGTATTTACGTTTACAGCACCGGTAACTGCTATGCATAGCTGTATAGCCGATCCTACCAGACTTTATGTAATCACCAACGATGCTAAAATCCAAGTTTGCTCTAACGCCTTAGATGTAACACCTACCTTTTCTACCTTTAATTTACCTTCAGCTTCAGGTACTTTGGCCAGCATTGCCGCAATTGCTAACGATGCCAATAAGGTGTATATTTCTATAAACAATAAAGTGTATTATTCAAGTAATGGAGGCGCAACTTGGACTGATATAACCTACAATCTTCCCAATGTAAATCATCGAAAAGTTTTAGCTGAGGAATTTGGAGGAAGCCAAGAACTCGTATTTATAGCAACCAACAACGCTGTGTATTATAAGAAAGCCGGACAAGTTACATGGACCAATTACAGCACCAATTTGCCAAGCCGTAGAGCTCCCACTAACTTTACCATGTTCGATGATGGATCGAATCAAGCTGCTATTCGATTTTATACCTATGGTCGCGGAGTTTGGGAAACACCTTTTTCAAATCTGCGCGCTGTAAACGCACAAATAGCTGTAACTGCTGAAGCAAATCCCGATTGTAATACCCATACAGTTAGCTATGGGGATGCATCATTAGGCAATATTGTTTCTTATGCTTGGACTTTCGCTGGAGGAACACCGTCTACCTCTAACTTACCCAATCCTACGGTTAGTTATAGTTCAAACGGAAGCTACAATGTTACATTAGTTGTAACAGATGCAGAAAGCAATACCTCGTCTCAAACGATTTCAAAAAGTGTACAACTAATTCCGGTAATTAAACCTGCTGTAACCATTAATCCCAACCCTCCTGCAGCAACTTTTTGTGCAGGCGGTGCAGTAAATTTAACTGCAAGTGGTGGAGCTTCTCCAAGTTTTGTAGAGCTCGGAACCGGAACAACCGCTTCAGTAGGAAATTCATCCAGCAGCACCTTAGGACCTAATCCATTGCAAAATTGGTATGGTGGTTCAAAGCAGCTCATGTTGTTTACACAAGTTGAATTAAACAATCTTGGTTTAACTACTGGAGCGCAAATTTCTTCTATTGCTGTAAATATGCCAGCTGCAATAACTGCATATGTGTTGCAAAATTTACAAGTAAAGGTTCAAAATACTACTTTAACTTCACTGAGTGCTTTTGTAACAAGTGGTTGGACCGTCGTTAGAAATCCTGCGAATTACACCTTAACTGGTACAGGTTGGAATACGATTGCTTTTAATTCGAATTACACCTGGGACGGTATTAGCAATTTATTAATTGAAGTAAATTATTCAAATAATAATGGAGGTTCATCCGGCAACACTGCACTTTATGGTGCTACCACCAATATAAGCACTCTCCTGTATAGAGCCGATAATGTTAGTGCTACAGCTGTTGATACTTATAGCGGTACACCAACTTACAGTTACAATTTTAGAAACAATGTTCGTTTTGGTTTAGCGAATATTTCAACTACTTATAATTGGTCCCCAACAACGGGTCTAAATTCTTCAACCGGTGCAATTGTTGCTGCTAACCCAACTGCAACAACTACCTATACTGTTAGTGCTAACTCAGCAGGTACATGCCCGGTAAATTCTACACAATTGGTAAGCTTATTAAATTACCCTATTACTGCAAGTGCCGGAGCAAATGGAGGCATAACACCAAGTGGAACTACGAATGTTGATTGTGGATTAAACCAGGTTTATTCAATTGTTCCAAACGGAGGTTTCGTTATTCAAGATGTACTAGTGGATGGAGTTTCGCAAGGAGCGATATCGAATTATACATTTACCAATGTAACTACCGCACATACCATAAGTGCAACTTTTACTGTTGGCAGCAATAGTATTATTGCCAGCGCCGGAGCTAATGGAACCATTACTCCTAGTGGAACAGTTAGTGTTGCGCTAGGTGGAAATCAAACTTTTTTAATTAGCCCCAACCCTTGTTATCAAATTGCCGATGTACTTGTGGATGGAGTTTCACAAGGAGCGATTTCATCTTATACTTTTACTAATGTAACTGCTGCTCACACCATCAGCGC
>DGQS01000207.1 GCA_002389785.1 Bacteroidetes bacterium UBA4408 | reverse complement strand
ACGACAAACCAACGAAATAAAATAGACAAATATGATTTTTCCAAAAGCAAAAAAAATTGCCAAAGAACTTGATTGGCACAAGACACAGAACGGTGTATTCGGACTTTACAAAGGTTACTTTTTCAACGTTGCAGACGCAAGTTTGCTAAGTAATCCACAGTTTAAATTTGTTACAGCGACAATTGACAACTTGACGGAAGAACAAAAACTTCAAATCAAAACAGAATTAGACACGAACAAGAAAAATCTAAAGTTTACAAACTTTGAAATTAGCGACAATAGCATCTTCTTTCAATTTGCTGAAAACTTAACCTTTACCAAACTCAAGACAGTTTATTCCTTGTTTGACTTTTTGGTTGACCTTTTCAAAAGACTACAGTTGCCCGAACAAAACAAATGTCATAACTGTGGGACAAAGGATAAAATCAACTCTTACAACCTTAATGACAGCGGCATAATACTTTGTAAAACTTGTTTCAGCCAGACAGAAAATAGTTTTTACGAAGTTGAGAGAGAAAGAATTTCAGAAGAAAAAAACTATTTGACAGGATTTTTAGGCACAATGGTTTTTTCAATTCCCGGAATTATTGCTTGGGTTTTAATTGCAGTTTATTTAGAAAGACTTGCTTCAGCTATGGCAATGGTTATCGCTTTTCTTGGACTTAAAGGATACGACTATTTCAAGGGGCGACACGGTAAACTGACAAAATATTTGATAGTTCTCTCAAACATCATTTGCATACTACTTGCTAATGCCACGACAGTAATTGCATTGCTTGTAAAAGAAGGTTTGACAATTAACCAAGCAATAGCAGAGTTTCAAGTAAACCCAGCAGCAAAGGAGGTTTTTAATCAGAACACAATCATTTCATTTATTCTTGCATTCTTTGTTTGGATTTGGCTTCTATTAATTCTCAAAGACAAAAAATTGACTATAAAACTTGCGGACAAATTTGAAAAATAGAAGAAGCACTGGCTATAACAGCGGTTTTCGTTATGGGGGCTGACATGCTTCGTAGAAACATTTGTGCAAGTTTCAACATTTGTGCTTCGTATGAACATTTGTGCTAAAAATCCCCCACAACGCAAAGCCGCCGGACGTTAGCTGTGATTTTAAAACGACACCACCATGACAAAATATACAACAACAATGATAAAAATGAAAAAATTACTCTTACCAATCTTAGCAATGGCAATAAACATTGCAACAGCACAAGTAAACGAAAAAGCCTACGCAAAATTTGACTTTGTGCCAGGCGACAAAGTAATGTTTGACGACAACTTTCAAAATGAAAAGTCAGACGAAATACCATCGCATTGGCTTGTAAACACAGGACTTGTGGAGGTTTCAAAAATCAACAACGAAAATGTAATGGGCTTTTTAGATGCTGAACCATCTGCATTTCCAAGATTGAACAGTAAATACAAAAAACTTTCAGTTAATCGTTACACCATTGAATTTGATTATTTATGGCGTTTCAACAACGAAACATTTTTAGAAGCTGCAAGAAATGGAAAATTGAAATTTCCATCAATACAAGTAAAATTTCAAACTGACCAGCAGGAACTCTCCCGTAATGTGCCAACTATTGGCGACTATGCAAAGCCAATTATTATTGGTGCATTAGGCAAAACTACTTTTAAAGGATTTGAAAGCAATTACAAAGCAGGTAAACTGTTAGAGTCCATTGATGAAGTTCAAGTATCAGAAGACCTCTGCGATAAATGGGTACACGTTTCTATTGCCATAACTGAAAAATCAATAAAAGTTTACTTAAACAGCGAACGAGTTTTGAATGCTCAAATTGCAAGTGGCAAACCTGAAACAATTATGTTGTATGCCTATGGTGTTTCAAAAGAATATGGACCTCAAGTATTTTTTAAAAATGTAAAAATTGCTGAAGACGGTGCTGAGCCTTACAAAACTTTAGCAACCGATGGGAAATTTATTGCCAGAGGTATTAACTTTGATGTAAATAAAGCTACTATAAAACCAGAAAGTATGGGTACACTTAATAGCATTGTGGCATTAATGAAAGAGCAAACTAATTTGAAATTTGAAATTGGTGGTCATACCGACAGTGATGGAGATGATGCCAGTAACTTACAGCTTTCGCAAGAACGAGCTGATGCTGTGAAAACCAAGTTGGTAGCTTTGGGTGTTGATGCTTCAAGGTTCACTGCAAAAGGTTATGGCGAAACTAAACCCATAGGCGACAATAAAACCTTTGAAGGCAAAGCCGAAAATCGTAGAGTGGAATTTGTAACCATTAAATAATTTTTGAAATGAAAAATATTATTTTTTACATATTGGCAATCACTTTATTTGGTTCACAAAAAATGTATTGTCAGGTAAATACTACTCAAAACAACAATTTTGAATACCTGAAAGAAAAACTTTCCTATACAACTTTTTACAAAATAGCAGTAATATTAAAGCCAGAAAACTATTCATTGCATAAAGAAGATGAAGGATTAAGTAAACCCAATGTAACCAATAATGGATTGGTTCAAGTTACCTCTCATACAGAGGAAAAAACTGAGTTAATTACAATGGGGCAAATAGCCCTTTGGGGTATTGAAAAAAGTATAGACAATGAAACGGGTATAATTTATTATTTTAGAAACGATAGTACCGAAGTAACTTCTGTTTTTTATCCATATACTACAATGGCTAAATACAAACAATTAGCAAATGGAACAAGCACTTGGCAAGAACATATTGGCACTACTAATACCATAGCCGAACAAAAAAATGAAAAAAAAAGATATACTTGCAGCGAGAGTAATATAGTATCTGGCAAAGGAATAGATACAACTGCCCGTGATGCTGAGTATTATGGTCTTCCCAGCTTTTCCCCAAAAGTTAGGTTCAACCCTAAAAATAGTAGAGCAGAAATAAGCGATTGGTTTGTACCGGTACAAATTAATAAAATGGACAGCCTTTGTATTCGCTCTTTTATTAAAGGTGGGGATAAGGAAAAATGTGCACAATCATCATCAACAAGTAATGCTACCGAAGAGGTAAAATCAAAAATAGAAGCCTTAGTAAACGTGGTAAATACTTGGACTACACTTTCAAATTCTGAGCAACCAATTATTGATAACGAAATGCGTATGCCACCCTACAAGGCAGCAGCCGATTACAATAACATTGGCGAATTTTTAGCACAAGTAGTACCATCATCTGATATTTTGTATTTTAGAAATACATCAAATGATTACTGCAATGCAGAAATTGAACGTCAATTCAGCAAAAAAGTAGTGAAAACCAATCAAATCAATCAAGATGCTTATTGGCAAAATGTATATGAAGATGATAAAGTATCAATTTCAATTTTTTTAAGAATTACGATTGCCCCACTTACTTATTCGGAAGCTCGAGATAAATACAAAGAATTTGTTATAAATGGGATGGACTACGAAGCCAATAAACAAATTGAAAATGACAACCCTTTTTATAGTGAAGAAGGCGTTGAAAGTTTACCTATTTGGATTATGAATGGTTTTAAACATTAAACTTTTTAAAATGAAAAATATACTATTTTTTGCAATTTTACTATTGGCATTACAAAATACTCAAGCTCAAAAATGCGATACGTTAAGAATTGACGGAGCACCTAACCCTTATGGTTGCCCTACAAGAGCTTTAAATATTTACAAAAGAATATACAAAACGGTAGGTGAAGCCATTTTTGAGCCAATGAACAAAGCCACTATTAATTATTGTGACAATTGTTCATTACAAAATTGGAGTAATTACGGTTATGAAAATAAATGGTCAAATAATGAATTTTCATTTTCAAATGAGCAAGAATATAATTGGAAAACAATACCAACAGGCGTTCCTTGTACAGAAGAGCAAGAACCAGCACTATTTTTAGGCAATATAAAAAGCCCTGTTTTGATAGGTTATTATGCTAATCTGCCATCAATATATGGGGAAGGTGCAAATAAATTAAGTAGTATTTATCAGACCAAACAAGATAGCCTAACAGAACTTACTAAAAAGTATGATGAAGAAGTTTACAAACAAATAAAAAGTGGAGTTAGTTATGCCGACATAAAAGTTCCTGGTTTGAAAGAAGCTAATGCACAAAAATTACTACTTGCTGATGAAAGTGCTTTTCATCAAATGCAAAGTTCTTTTTCGGTTGTATTTACTTACAACAAAACTTCTATTGATTTATATCCAAATGATGTGCAACCGCTTTTAAAAAAAATACCTTTCAAGCTAAATGAAAAGTTTACAATACCATACAGTGCATTTGATAATTTAGTTGATGTTTCATTTTTTCAAGAAAACGAGGATATGAAGCAACAAAATGATTATAGCAAGAAACCAAAAATTGACAGTAAACTGGGTAAGCAATATGTTACTTGGGTACAACTTGGACAAAATATCCCAAACGAAAAGGAAGACAAAATAAGGCTTAGTGCAGACTACAGCGTATATAATTTTATAGTTAAAATTCAAGGCATTTCATTTGAAAAGAACCACGAATTACTTAACAACATTGATTGGAACAAACTATACGAAATAATAAATACAAAGAAACTTTAGCGACAAAAAGAAAAACCACAGCTAACATGGGTTTGGCAAAATGGGTCAGAAGTGCTAAATTTGAATATTCTTACTTCAATCAACATTCGTGGTATATTGAGCATTTGTGCTTCGATTTCCCCCACTTCGCCAAGCCCTAAAACGTTAATCAATAATTCACCCTCTTCATCTGTTTATCCATGTAAAAATTTTATTTCCATTTGCATCTATAGAAAATGCTTCCGGGAAGACTGCAGTAAAACTTTTTTCAAATAAGGAATTTTCAATCTTACTTTTATGAGAATCGTCTATTTTAGAAAATAAGAGTATGCCGTTTGAATCTACTGTTTTCTTTAATTCCTTTAAAAAAGCAGGCTGCATAAATTGTACCGGTGTTGTATCGTCAATAAAAATATCAACCAAAACTAGCTCAAATTTTTGCCGGGTTCCGGTAATGTATTTTTCAGCATCTTCACAAAGATAGGTCACCTTATTTTTCAGTCCGGTTTGTAAATATTTTTCTGCGAGTTGAATAATTACTTCATCCGCATCTATTGCAGTAATTATTTTTATCGTGGGATGATGTTCCAGTAAATCCACCACACTGCCTAATCCAAAACCAAGCACCAAAACATTTTCAATATTTATATTTTGTATATCCAGTGTTTTAAATGCGATGCCAAACGAAGTGTAGTTTTTACCAAAAGAATAGATGGCATTCGTGGTGCTTAATTTATATTGTCCTTTATGGAAAGAAACTATTACTTCACCGCTAAACCGGCTTTGTCTTTTCTCTATTGGAAAATCAAAAATATAGCTGAATATTTTTTTAAAGTAAAACAACTATTTTGGTTTTGGCTTAGGAGCGGTGGTTTTTGGTTTTACAACCTTTGGCTCCACCGTTGTTGAATCCTGCACTGTTGAATTTCCCTGTGTTTCTTCCGTTTTTACAGGTGTTTCATTTACCGGCTCCGTTTCTTTTTTAGGTGTCGGTGCATCTAATGAAAATGGTTTCTTGGAACTTTTTTTGAAATCATCTTTAGGTATTACCGGTTGTGGTGCTACCGGCTTTTCTTCCGGTGTTGTTACCGGTTGTGTGGCAGGTACAGTTTCAGCAGGTGTGGTGTTAACCGGTTTATTGATATTGGCTCCGACTTTAAATCGTTCTTTAAAGTCTTCCATTCTGGCAATAAAATTATCGCGCATACCTAAATCTGCCGGCATAAATTCAAACACTACATTTTTTCCTTCTCTGTAGGTTCTTTCCGCATCTTTTAATGTAATGATTGTATTATAAACATCCGGAACGGATGAAGCAATTCCCATCTGACCTCGTTTGATTTTAAAATAAATCCAATTTCCGGATTTGTTCTGTAAATAAATATTCACAAAATCACTTTCATAAGCATATCCTAATTCAATGTATGCATCATACTGACGTTTAATTACGTCCGGGCCAAAAAATGCGAGGCTGACTTTTTCAACACTTTTAAAAGAAGCATCCTGTGCATCCCAGTAAAATTTGGAACCGGAGAGTATCATGTTATATTCTATACTTTTAGGAATAAACATAGAGTCAGACATATACAAAGCTGCAATGAGTCGGTTAGATTCTAATGAATCTTTTGTTAGAAGAGACAATGTTT
>DGQS01000108.1 GCA_002389785.1 Bacteroidetes bacterium UBA4408 | reverse complement strand
GGTACTTACGAATTTTTTAAAGAACATGTACTTAATAATAAAAATTATGCGAGCTCAGTATTAAGTATGCCGGCAACCGGAAGTATAGTGCAATCAATTAGTCAAACTAAAGGAGCTATTGGTTATATTGGTTATGCTTATGTTGAAAAAGAAGTAAAAGCATTAAAAGTATCGTTCAATAAAGGAAAAACATTTATTGCACCAAGTATGACAACTGCTAAAGATAAGAGCTATCCAATTATTCGCCCTTTGTATTATTACTACTTAACAAGCTCAGAAAGAATTGTAAAACCATTTGTTGATTTTTGTTTATCAGCTGAAGGGCAAGGAGTAGTTGAAAAGGTTGGTTACATTCCATTGACAAAATAACCAAGCAGCTAAATTTAATTCACCAGTAAATCAGAAATACCACTTGCAATCATCTTCTAAAAAGTTTTCGGAGCGATTCATTGAAGGTTTATTATTAATAAGCAGTTCCATAACTAGCTTAACGGTAGTATTAATAGTTCTTTTTTTATTTAAAGAGGGACTTGGACTTTTTTCGCATTCGGCAATTGAAGAAGGAAATGTAATCGCTGTAAATAAAAACAATCAAGTAAGCGTTTTATCGGGTGAACAATTGAAAAATATTTTTGATCAAAAAATTGTCAATTGGAAAGAACTTGGAGGAAGCAATGATTCAATTATTTTGTTTCGTTTGGAAGATATTTCAAACTATTACAGCGACGAGCAAATTGGTGAAAATTTTGAACACCTTCCGGAATGTATCAGTAAGCTAAACGATAGTATATCGGGCATCATTTCTTTTTTCCCCGACAAGTATTGGACAAAAGATTTCAAGGGAAAGAAAATTGAGTTTGATCCAATTACCATGAAAGAAGTTTTTGCTGGTAAAGAATGGTTTCCAACGGCTCATCCAGCAGCACAATTAGGTATAGCACCATTGTTATTAGGAACGCTCTGGGTAAGTTTGGGTGCTATCTTACTTGCTTTACCACTTGGTTTGGCAAGCGCAGTTTACCTCAGTGAAATTGCAAACAAAAAAGTACGTTCCATTTTAAAACCCCTCATCGAACTTTTAGCAGGAATACCTTCGGTGGTTTATGGTTTTTTTGGATTGGTAGTAATCGTTCCTTTAATTCAACAACTATTTAATTTGCCGGTTGGCGAAACGGGTTTGGCAGGAAGTATTATTCTTGGAATTATGGCCTTACCCACCATCATCACCATTTCTGAAGATGCTATGAATACTACACCACGTGCGATGAAGGAAGCTAGTTTGGCACTTGGAGCAAGTAAATGGCAAACCATTTATAAAATCGTAATTCCTTATTCGATTTCAGGTATAACTGCAGCTGCTATTTTAGGTATTGGTCGCGCCATTGGCGAAACAATGGCCGTGTTAATGGTTACCGGAAACGCAGCAATAATACCGCATAGTTTACTTGAACCTGTTCGAACCATTCCGGCAACAATTGCAGCCGAACTTGGTGAAGCTCCTGCCGGTGGCTTACATTATAAAGCTTTGTTTGCACTCGGATGTATATTGTTTGTAATCACCTTAATCATTAATTTGATAGTTGAATTTATTTCGAGTCGCAAAAAATATCAAAACAGTTAAATGAAGCTACCTGACGAAAATAAATTAGAGAAGCTTAAAAAAAGGAGACAACGCATTGCCTTTATAATTCTCGGTACTATCGGATATTCGATTGTTGCTATACTTATCAGTATTTTAACTTTTATTATTGTAAAAGGAATTTCAGTTATCAGTTGGGATTTTCTCACTTCAATGCCCGAAGAGGGGATGACGAAAGGTGGAATATTTCCGGCTATTTTAGGAAGTTTTTACTTAGTAACAGGAAGCATTATTGTTGCTTTCCCGATAGGAATTATGGCTGCAATTTACATGAACGAATATGTAAAACATGGCACCGCAAAAAAAATTATTAAGCAAATGACAAATAATCTTGCCGGAGTTCCTTCCATTGTTTTTGGATTATTTGGAATGGCACTATTTGTAAACAAATTAGGATTTGGAGATTCAATAATAGCTGGTTCGTTTACCTTGGGTCTACTGATATTGCCTATTATTATTCGCACAACCGAAGAAGCACTAAAATCGGTTGACGATACTTTTCGTCAGGCAAGTATTGGATTAGGTGCAAGTAAGTGGCAAACAACAAAAAATGTAGTTTTACCAATTGCATTTCCAAAAATTATTACGGGAATGATTTTATCAATTGGAAGAGTATCGGGAGAAACAGCTCCGATTTTATTTACGGTAGCCGCTTACTTTTTGCCACGATTACCGCATAGCATTTTCGATCAGGCTATGGCCTTGCCTTATCATTTATATGTGTTGGCAACCAGTGGTACAAATATTTCGGAGTCGCGCCCAATGGCTTATGGAACAGCTTTGGTGCTTGTAGTAATTGTATTGTTTACTAATTTGCTCGCAAATGCTTTGCGAAAATATTTTAGCAACAAAGTAAAAATGTAGTAGGATGATAAAGCTTGAAACAATAAATGCAAACGTGTATTACGGCGCTTCTCATGCGTTAAAGAATATTTCGATGCAGCTCGAATCGAATACTGTAACGGCACTCATTGGGCCTTCGGGATGCGGAAAATCGACTTACTTGCGCTTGTTTAATCGTATGAACGACTTGATTGAAAATATTCGCATTGAAGGAGAAATTTTAATTGATGGTAAAAATATTTATCAAAAAGGAACCAATGTAGATAGCTTGAGAAAAAGTACCGGTATGATTTTTCAAAAACCGAATCCTTTTCCTAAATCTATTTTTGAAAATGTAGCTTATGGTCTTCGGGTAAATGGAATAAACGATGCAGCCTTTATTCAAGAGCGAGTTGAAACTTCTATACAGCAAGTTGCTTTGTGGGATGAAGTGAAGGATAAATTAAAAAAATCGGCTTTTGAATTATCGGGAGGACAACAACAACGTTTATGTATTGCAAGAGCACTTGCAATTCAGCCTTCGATTATTTTAATGGACGAACCAACTTCTGCGTTAGATCCTATATCTACTTCTAAAATTGAAGAATTGATGTATGAATTGAAAGCGAAATACACCATAGTTATTGTTACGCACAACATGCAACAAGCGGCGCGTGTTAGCGATAAAACTGCTTTCTTTTATTTAGGCGAATTAATTGAATACAGTCAAACCAAAGAATTGTTTACCAATCCTAAAATCGAAAAAACGCAAAATTATATTACCGGAAGATTCGGATAAGAAATAGCTGGATTCATGCATTAGCAAGTATTTAAATACGAAAGTGTAAAGCTTTCTATCCACATAAATTGATTTAAAAAAAAATTCTACCCCTTCGAAATGAATCATATTGATATTGAAACACAACAACTCAAAACAGAATTAGTAGAAATGTGGCGTTTGGTAGTGCACCAAATGAAAGCTGCCTTATTGGTACTTGCTGAGTTTGATAAGTCGAAGATTGAATCGATTCAAAATACCGAAAAGCAGGTAAATGAGCTAGAATTAAAAATGGATAAGGCCTGCGAAAATATATTTGCCTTACACAATCCGGTTGCCGGCGATTTACGATTGGTGTTAGCTATGTTGCGCATTAATACTAGTCTTGAACGCATAGGTGATGCAGCTGCCGACGTTGCAAAATTTGTAAAAAAGGCCGGAACATTTGATTTTGCACCCTTATTACAAAGCACTCAAACCTTGTTGATGTTTGAAGAAGCAAATGAATTATTAGCGGATGTGCTTGATTCATTTGAAACTGAAAATGCAGCACTTGCCTTAAGTATCTTTAAAAGAGATCAAACCTTAAATGCCATGTATAAAACAGCGAGAGCTATTATCATTGAGGAAATTAAGGGCGATCCACAGCACGTTGAAGACTATTTAGACTTGCTAACAATAATCCGTAAGCTCGAACGTAGCGGCGATCAGTGTAAAAGTATTGCGGAGGAAATCATATTTTTTGTGGAAGCAAAAGTGCTGAAACACAACGAGGAAAAATACAAAGGTTCTTCCAACTAGTGCAAGTAGGCACTTGCTATGATAAAATCTTCAGGTGTAGTAAGTTTAATGTTTTCGATATTACCTGCAACCAGGTTTATTTTATTTCCGTCTGCTTCAGCAACCGAAGCACAATCTGTAAAACTTTCTTGATAAGCCTGTAAAAATGCCTTTTTTAGGATATTGCTTTGAAAGCATTGGGGTGTTTGTACCAAGCGATAATTTTCGCGAAACAAAGCGCGGTTCGAGTCTTTATTTAGTTCTCTAATTGAATCATTCAGAGGAATGCAAGGTACAGCATTTCCATTTTTTTCGGTCTCAGAAAAAACTGCTGAAATGGTTTCTCGGCTTACCAAGGGACGCACACCATCGTGCACGGCAACCAAACTTCCTGCACTCACCAAACTTAAACCTTGTTGCACCGAATGAAATCGGGTAGCGCCACCTTGAATGGTTTGATGTGGAATGTGAAAACTATGTTGCTTACAAATAGTTTCCCATTGCTCCAGTTGTGCTTGCGGTAATACAACTACAATTTGAATGTTTTTATCATACTCATAAAAAGCTTGAATGGAATGCATTAAAACCGGCTTGTTTGCCAACAACATAAATTGTTTGGGGAGCGCAGATTGCATGCGCGATCCACTGCCTCCTGCAACTAATACTACAAATTTTTCCATCCCTATTTCTTGAGTTCGCAAAGCTACTAAGGGATTTTTAATTTATTGCTTTATTTTTGGGATGAAATTGTTATTTTTGGATAAGCTAAATCATATAGGATCAACAATAGCTTTAAGCAATTTCATAAGAAACTTTTAAGAATAAAATAAATTAACCCAACTTTCAAATTAAACGCTATGAAAAATATAACTACACTTATTCTCGCTGCTTTTGCTTCATTAGCTGCAATTGCACAACCTTGTACTCCGAATACTAAATCCTTGAAATTCGACGGCACTAGTACTTATGTGGATTTAGGTACAGTCGCTGGTCTTGCTCCCGATTCGGCTGTTACCGTAGAAGCTTGGATTAAGCCAGCTGCATTTGCCATTAATCCTTGGCAAAACACTGTGGTAAGTAAAGATGGTTGGAGTGCCGGCGAAGGGGGCTTTGTACTGCGCTGTGGTGGAAATGGAATCCTTAGTTTTAACATTGCCGGAAAAACTTTTGCCGGTGTATCGAGCAGTTGGAAAGAAGCAGCTACTCCAGCCGCATCCTTACCATTAAATACTTGGACACACGTTGCAGGAACATTTGATGGTGCTACACTAAAAGTATACATAAATGGGGTTCAATCAGGATCATTTGCTTTTGCCGGTGTTATTGATAAAAATGCACAATACATCACACGCATTGGCCGATTAGCCGATAATCAGGGAGCTAGCCAATACCGTTACTTTAATGGATTAATCGACGAAGTGCGAATTTGGGAAAGAGCACTTACCGGTGCTGAACTGCTTGCCAACATGAACGATCAAATTTCACCTGTTGGGCAAAGTCGTCTAAAAGGCTATTGGCGCATGAATGATGGTAGTGGAAATTCAGCAGTTGATTTAGTAAATGGTGCAAACAATGGTGTTATTACCGGGGGTGTTTGGGATAATTCAGTTCCTTTTAATGCAGCAGTAAGTGCTAGTGCTATTTCAGGTGCATCAAGTGTAGCTCCTGGAACTAGTAACTCCTATGCTGTAAGCACGCATGTTGGTAGTACCTATAATTGGATTGTTACAAACGGTACAGTTACAGCCGGACAAGGAACAAGTAGTGCCACCATTCAGTGGGGTGTAGCCGGTGCAGCTAGTGTAACTTTAATTGAAAGCAAAGGTCTTTGTGCCGATACATCCGTACTAAATTTATGGGTAGGAACTGTAGGAATTAGCGAAACAAGCTCAAAAGGTTTAACAACACTTTCACCTAATCCTATAAAAGACAAAGCCACTTTCACTTTCCCTGCATCAAATAACACAACTGTTAAAATATTAGACATGCTTGGAAATGAAGTCATGCTTTTGAATGCAGAAGCAAAATCAAGCCTTACTTTTACAATAAGCACGCTTAACAGTGGAATTTATTTTTATCAAATCAACAGTGATAAAAAAATTGTAGCTACCGGTAAAATGGTGGTGGAATAAGGCTTTTGTGAAGCTTAGAGACTAATTTATTTGTCTTTTTATTTTTTAATTTAAATAGGAATTATTCATGACGAATAAATTAGTCTTTCTTTTTTCTTTTAATTTCTTCCTTAATTTTAGTGCATTTGCACAGTGTGATTCTACTGAGACGAAATATTGCACGCTTGAAATTGAAGGCTCATCAGAAGGCGTTGATTCTGAAGTAATATGCCTTGACAGCAATCAACTTGTTATTAGTATAGAGGAATTTGATTGGGGTTATCAAGGTGTTCCTTTAAGTCATTCTTACACCCATTTCACTTATGATAATGAAAGAAATTTAACGCTTAGCGAATCGCCAGCATTAACGAAAGATAGTTATACATGGCTTCCCGGTCATAGAGTTGCTAGCCATCAGCAGGATGTTTTTTATGGAGGGAATTGGCTGACGTATCAGCGCACGGTATACAGCTATAACTCAAGCAATCTTCTTGCACAAACAAATACCCGATACAAGTATTACAAGGCTTATACCCGCAATGATTCTATTGCAGAAAATTTTTATTACGATTCTAACGGCAATGATACGCTTTCAGTAAAGGACAGCATTGTCAATGGGCAGAGTTATAAATCGAGGATAAGAAATGTTTTTACAAATAATTTGAAAGTAGCTGAATTTAGAGACTCTTGGGTTGATAGTGTAGGAAATTATGAACCAAAAATACTACTAAGTTTTCATCACAATTCAAGCGGCTTTTTGACACACATCTACCAATTCAATTATTCTCCATCCATACTTGCGTATGAACTTGGTGAGAATTCACGATATGAATATTACCATGATTCTCTTATTCGTTATTCTCTTACCGGATATGCTTATTCTTACGGATCAGACAGCCTAAATCCAGATGAGTTTGATGTTGAAGATACTTACAGTTATTATCCCGATGGCAAATTAAGAAGCGATAGCTATGTCAACTATTATTCTAATAATGGAGGCTCAATTTATTATGATTATGACCCTTATGGTTTTTTACAAAGTAGATCAGTAGGTCATATTAGTCCAGGCGATATTTCTGTTGATTATGATTGCTTTTATTATCATTATGCAATAGCAGGGCCCGATGTTATTTGTGGCAACGATACCATCACACTTACTGCGCCAGATGCTGAATTCTATCTTTGGAACACGGGAGATACCACTCAAAGTATCCAAATTTCTACTTGTTATAATTGTAAATTTCAATGTACAATTACACTTTTTGATGGAAGAACTTATGAGACTAGCCCAAAGAAAATAAATAAAACGGTAAGTCCAGTATTCAGTACACATGGCACAGTGAATTATCCGCAATGCAAAGACAATGATTTAAATCTTTCTCTAAATCCAACTATTTATACAAATTATTTTTGGTACCGAAGAGACAGTTTGAACCAACTGATAAATGTTTATAATGGGAGTAGTTACTACAAGGCTTCAGCTTCGCAATTTTTAGAAGGTGATTATTTTGCAGTGGCTTCAAATGCTTGTGGTGTCGATACATCTACGGTTTTTCATGTTACCTTAATTACTCCACAACCTGCGCATATTACAGCATTGGGACCACTGAAATTTTGCCGAGGAGGAAGTGTAAGTTTACTTTCTAATCCGGCGAAAGCCTACAAATGGTCAAATAACCTCACTACTCAGCAAATAAGCGCAACTTATAGCGATACCTATACACTGAGGACAACTGACCAAAACGGATGCTTCAGTGAGGATCATATAGTTGTAACTGCAAGCTATAGCCCAGTTGTTCCAATTATTACTCAGGTCAACAATTATCTCATTCCTCAAGATTACAGTCCAAAATACCAATGGTATTTGAATGGCAACAAAATTTCAGGAGCAACGCAGCGAATTTATTATCCTTCTCAAAGTGGAAGTTATAACCTTGAGTTTATTGCACCTGATTCATCGTGCTCAAAAATGAGCGCCTCCTTTAGTTATGTAGTAAGCCCTTTGAATGTAAATATAATTGATAACACAAAAGCAATATGTGAAAATGACAGTATTTATAAAGGAATAGGATTGCTTATTGAACCGAATACAGGTGTTCCTGGTTACACGTATCAATGGCAACCATCAGCAAATTTAATTTATCCTGACTCAATGTTTACTTATTTTAGAAACACAATTGCTGGATGGTACAAATTAACCGTAAGAGATGCCCTTGGTCAAATGGATGTAGATAGCATTTATATTACAATAAATCCTCAACCTCAAGCTCCTCATCTGCTCCTTCCTGATTCAGTTTATTGCGAAGGTGGTGCCTATCAGAAAATGATTACAGACGTGCCCAATGCGCGATTATATATCTTTTATGAAATGAACAATCCCCTGTTATTCAGTGCTACAAACATGTATTATATCAATAAGAGCAGTGGATATAGTGCAAGAGTGATGGATAACAATTATTGTATTTCTCCTATGGGTCCTTCTTTACAAGTGAATATGGCGCCGCAAAGTGCCTATTATCCTCTTGCAATTTATGAACATCAACCTGGTTTTTGCGAAACACAAAACATTTTATTGTCAACAGATGCGCGCCCTAACCTTCGTTACTTTTGGTCAAGTAACAATTTGGGTATAATTCCTGGAGCTGATTCTTCAACGATTACCGTTACTCCAAATGATTATTATACAGTTTATGCAATGGATAGCAGCGGATGTACAACAAAAAGCCCAAATCATTATGTAAATAGAACATTTAATACCTATCCATCAATTTCGTACCCTTTGGGAAGATCTTTTTGCCTTGGTGATTCTGTACTTATAGAAACTCCTTACAATCCATTGTTTACTTACCAGTGGAAAGCAAATAATAATGTTCTTCCTAACTTGGATACAAATAGAATTTACACTAATACAAAGTTACCCAATTGGAGTTATTATGAATTGACGGTTACAGGTCCTGGATGCGTTGGAAAAGCTTACGCAAGTTTAAACCCAATTTACCCACCTTCAATCGGTTTTATAAAACGCGATTCAACTTTAATTGCTTATAGCATGGATTCGATTCTTAGCTATCAATGGTTTTTTGATTCGATAGCAATTCCAGGGGCTACTAGTATTTCCACTCCTATTCTCAAACAAGGGATTTACGGTGTTTTAACGAGCAATTCGAAAGGCTGTAGCGGTATGTCTTATTTTGATTTTACATGTGGACTTGATTATACAAAGGGAATTGTAAGTTGTGAAGATACTTGTAGTACCAGAGTTCACGTGATTCCGAAGGGCACAATTCCTTTTTCATATAGTTGGAATTCAAGCCCAACTATAAAAAATGTAAGCAATATTTGCCCAGGAAACTATGTAATGCAAGTGACAGATAGAAATGGATGCATTGCGCGTGATACAATTTTGATTCATGGCTTTCATTCTTTTGCAGCAAGTCCAACAATCGTTATTTCAGGAAATCATTTGAGTAGTAATTCTAATCACTTGCCTTTGCAATGGTATTACAATGGAACACCTATTCCGGGTGCTAAAACTAGTGATTTGTATCCAACGCAATATGGGAACTATCAACTCGAATTTAGTTCAGACGATAGTATTTGTACTAAACTGAGTTTGCCATTTAGTTTTGCGCCTTTACAATTGTATGCTACCGATACACCCGTTTCATTTTGTAAAAACGATACACTTGCAGGAATTGGTCTCGATACAGAACCTACCATGGGAGTTCCACCTTTTACCTATCAGTGGGAGCCATCAGCCGGACTTTCACAACCAACAGAATTCTTTACCCATTTTAATGCAACCAATAGCGGATGGTATACACTAACCGTTACCGATGCAATTGGTCAAAGCGGGAAAGACAGCGTTGAAGTCAACTTTTTGAATTCTCCTGTGGCAACAATAACAAGCCAAAAAGGGGATACAATTTGTAATGCTGACTCCACCTTGCTAAGCACAAATTACGATTCAACGTATCACTATACCTGGTACCAAAATGGGCAACAAATTTTTAATTTGGATAGTAATCAAATTTATGCCGATTCAGGTGCTTATGCTGTAATCATTAGAAATCCTCAAGGATGTACGGCTTCTGCTTCAATTTCAATTCATGCCTCTGCTCATCCACAATTCACGTTAGTCAAGCAAAACTTGACCTTACATGCTATTTCAAATGAAAATTTGAATTATCAATGGTTCCTCGATTCAGTTCCTTTGATTGGAATACAATACGACTCTTTATTAATTTCAACTCAAGGAATTTATTCAGTAGTTGCTACCAATTCATTTGGATGCAGTAGTACTCAGAATTTTATTTTTAAATGTAGTTTGAAATTGAATTCAACCTATAGTTCTTGTACCGATTCATGCAGTTGGAGCCTCAATGCTAATTCAACGGGTGAGGCACCAATACAATATCTTTGGAATACCACTGCTCAAACACAAAATTTAACGAATGTTTGCTCGGGATTTTACAAACTTATGCAAATTGATAAACAGGGTTGCACGGTAAGCGACTCCATTGTTCTAACTAAAATTTCAGCAGAAATTTCGCTTGATTCAATTCAGAATACATCATGCATAGGTTGTAACGATGGTGCCGTTTATTTTACGGATGCCGGTCCTTATTCTATTCTCTTTCCTCAGGCTGATACGAGTTATAGTAATAGCTTTAGTGGACTTGTTGCCGATACTTTTTCAATTTGCGCTGTAAGTTATACGGGTTGCATAATTTGCCGTACCGTTATCATTTATGATGAACCACTTTCGGTTTCTTCCTTGCATTCAACTGCTGAAGTGCTTGTTTATCCTAATCCTTTTTCTGACAAAACAAATTTTGTTTTTACCAAGCAAGATAATTACTCGATTCAAATTTTGGATGTATTAGGCAGAGAAGTTGGTAAACTCATATCAAATGGCAGAAATTTGGTAACCTTCAACAGGGAAGAATTAAGTGATGGTATTTATTTTTATCAAATTAAGAAGAATGAAAGCATTATTTTTTCCGGGAAAATGGTAGCTGAATAATTTTTAATAAAGTTGCTCACTTTTGTTTTCTTTCTTTTCGATTTCTCAGCATTATATTTACAGAACCAAAATTAGTTTAGTTATGAAAAAGTTAGCGTTCTTCTTTTCACTTGTGATTATTTTACAAGCTGTATCTGCTTTTCCAGCTTTTCAACATCCTGAAGGAAAATTTTACAAAATAAATGGAGCCAATTTATGGACCGAAACTATTGGCAAAGGTGATCCACTATTTCTTATCAGTGGCGGACCGGGAGGTGCACATGCAGGAATGCATAATTTTGATCCACTTAGTGATTCGTGTACTTTAGTTTATGTCGATTATTTTGGAAGAGGAAAATCCGACACTGCAAAATTGCCCACAGAGTATAGCATAGAGCGCGACATTAGTGATTTGGAGGCTTTACGAATTGCCATGAAGTATGAAAAAATTAATATTTTGGGACATTCATACGGCAGTATTGTAGCGCAATTGTATGCACTTCGTTATCCACAAAATGTAAAGCACCTGATTATCGCAAATGGTTTTTTTAGCGGCGAAATGTGGCAGGAAAACGATGATAATTCGAATCACGAAATTCGAGAAAACTATCCTGAAGTATGGGAACGACTAATGCAAGTTCGTGCTGAAGGTGCGCATTCTTCACATCCATTGCACCAGCAAATTTACGGTGAAGTTCCTTATGGATTTTTATATGCTTACAATCCCGATAAATTTCGCACTAGTTTAGATCCAAAATATCCAAATAAAATGAATACCAAATTGTATTACCAACTGGTAGGTGATGATGGAGATTTTATTATTGGCGGTGATATCGCAAAATTTGATGTACGTGCTCTATTGAAAAATTTAAAAATGCCGGTGCTTGTTTCTGCGGGACGCTATGATAGAGTATCGGTACCAATTTTTGCTGTGCAGTATAAAAAATATTGTCCGCAAGCAAGGTTCGAACTATTCGAATATTCGGGCCATAATCCACAAGTAGAAGAACCAGAAAAGTACTTTAAAATTATTCGCGAGTTTTTACGAAAATAAGATCAATCAAGCTTAAGTACAGCCATAAAAGCCGATTGTGGAATTTCCACACTTCCTACCTGACGCATTCTTTTCTTTCCTTCTTTTTGCTTTTCAAGCAATTTTCGCTTTCGCGAGATATCTCCTCCGTAACATTTTGCAGTTACGTCCTTACGCAAAGCGCGTATGGTTTCGCGGGCAATTATTTTTGCTCCAATGGCTGCCTGGATAGGAATTTCGAACTGTTGGCGCGGAATTAATTCTTTTAACTTCTCGCAAATCTTCTTACCAAATTCGTAGGCATTATCTTTATGAATCAGTGCAGATAAAGCATCTACCTGTTCGCTATTCAAAAGGATATCTAGTTTAACTAAATTTGACTGACGGTATTCCAGTGGGGAATAATCAAAGGATGCATAGCCTTTAGAAATTGTTTTTAATTTATCATAAAAATCAAAAACTACTTCGCCTAAGGGCAATTCAAAATTTAACTCTACGCGCTCTTGGGTAAGATAAACTTGATTTTTTAATATACCTCTCTTACCAATACACAAGGTCATGATGCCACCTGTAAATTCTGCTTTGGTAATGATTTGTGCTTTGATAAAGGGCTCTTCCACGTAATCAATGGTGCTTGGATCAGGCAAATCGCTTGGATTGTTTACAATTAATTTTTCGCCCCTTGTGGTGTAGGCATAATAGGAAACGTTAGGAACAGTAGTAATTACTGTCATGTTAAATTCTCTTTCCAAACGCTCCTGAATAATTTCCATGTGCAGCATTCCTAAAAAACCGCAACGGAATCCAAATCCTAGCGCCGCTGATGATTCAGGTTCCCAGGTTAAGGATGCATCGTTCAGTTGCAGCTTTTCCATACTGTAACGCAACTCTTCGTAATCTTCGGTGTCAACCGGATAAATTCCGGCAAATACCATGGGTTTCACATCTTCAAAACCTTGTATGGCAGCTTCGCAAGGGTTCATTACATTGGTAATGGTATCACCCACTTTTACTTCTTTGGCTTCTTTAATCCCGGAAATGATATAGCCAACATCGCCGGTTTTTACGCTACTTCGTGGTTCTTGCTTTAAACGCAGTACGCCAATTTCATCGGCATTGTATTCTTTTCCGGTGGCAAAAAACTTTACTTTATCCCCTTTGTGCATCTCACCGTTCACCACTTTAAAATAGGCTATAATTCCACGAAACGAATTAAATACCGAATCAAAAATCAAAGCCTGCAAAGGTCCATTTTCATTGCCTTTTGGAGGAGGTATGCGATGTACAATCTGTTCCAAAATTTCGTGAACTCCCATACCGGTTTTACCGCTGGCAGCCATAATTTCTTCGCGTTTACAACCCAATAAATCAACAATCTGATCTTTTACTTCTTCAGGATTGGCGCTAGGTAAATCAATTTTATTTAAAATAGGGATAATCTCTAAATCATTTTCTAAAGCCAGGTAAAGGTTCGAAATGGTTTGTGCCTGAATTCCTTGAGCAGCATCAACAATCAATAAGGCTCCTTCGCAAGCAGCAATGGAGCGCGAAACTTCATAGCTAAAATCAACGTGTCCGGGAGTATCAATTAAATTCAACACATATTTTTCGCCATTAAGGCTATAATCCATTTGAATGGCGTGGCTTTTAATGGTAATTCCTCGCTCACGCTCAAGATCCATATCGTCGAGTATTTGCGCTTGCTGATCGCGTTTGCTAATGGTGTTGGTATATTCCAACAAGCGATCAGCAAGGGTACTTTTCCCGTGATCGATGTGGGCAATGATGCAAAAATTGCGGATGTTTTTCACGATTATTCGATGCGTTAATTTTGGGGCGCAAAGGTAACATTATTAGCCAATTTATAGCTGTTTGTGCCCATCAAAAATTCATCTTTTTAGAGGATGCTCAAGCAGCCCTTAATTTAATAGGTTTGAACCCGAATTTGAATTGGTAAAATGTTAATTAAAACCTTTGGAAGTGCAGTGTATGGTGTAAATGCTACTACCATAACCGTGGAAGTAAACACCAGTAAAGGCGGAAAATTTTATTTAGTAGGATTGCCCGATAATGCTGTAAAGGAAAGTCAACAGCGCATTGATGCAGCACTTAAAAACACCGGCTTTCGCTGGCCCGGCTTTCGTATGATAGTGAATATGGCCCCTGCCGATATTCGTAAGGAAGGTTCAAGTTATGACTTAACTATAGCCATTGGAATACTTGCAGCGTCAAAGCAAATTACCTGCATCGATTTTAGTCAGTACATCATTATGGGCGAACTATCACTCGATGGTGCTTTGCAGCCCATTAAAGGAGCTTTGCCTATTGCAATACAAGCTCGTAAGGAAGGATTTAAAGGTATTATATTGCCAAAACAAAATGCCCGTGAAGCTGGCATTGTAAGCGATTTGGAAGTATTTGGAGTGGAAAGCATCAGCGAAGTCATCGATTTTTTTGAAGGCAAAACACAATTGCAAACCACCTCTATTGATACACGTGAAGAGTTTTATGCGCAATTAAACAATACGGAGTTTGATTTTAGTGATGTAAAGGGGCAGGAAAATATAAAGCGCGCCATGGAAATTGCTGCTGCCGGAGGACATAATGTTATTTTAATTGGTCCGCCGGGCGCCGGAAAAACAATGCTGGCAAAGCGCTTACCAACCATACTTCCGCCATTAACAATACTTGAAGCATTAGAAACTACCAAGATTCATTCGGTTGCGGGTAAATTGGCAAAACATTCGGCTTTAATTTCGGTTCGACCCTTTCGTTCGCCGCATCATACCATTAGCGATGTAGCTTTAGTAGGAGGGGGTGGAGTTCCACAACCCGGTGAAATTTCGCTGGCGCATAATGGAGTTTTGTTTTTAGATGAACTACCCGAGTTTAAGCGAACAGTTTTAGAGGTAATGCGACAGCCTCTCGAAGATCGAACGATTACGGTTTCGCGAGCAAAATTTTCGGTACAATATCCTGCAAGTTTTATGTTGGTGGCATCTATGAATCCTTGTCCTTGTGGATATTACAACCATCCCGAAAAAGAATGTGTTTGTGGCCCCGGAGTGGTGCAAAAATATTTGAATAAAGTTTCAGGTCCCTTGTTAGATAGGATTGATATTCATGTAGAAGTGACTCCGGTTGCTTTTTCGGAACTAACGGCGAAACGTTTTTCTGAGAAAAGTGAAAGTGTTCGCGAGCGTGTTGTTCGTGCCCGTGATTTGCAGTTGAAGCGTTTTGAGACAATAGAAGAGGTGCATTGCAATGCACAAATGTCGCCTAAAATGTTGCAACGTATTTGTGTCATTAGCGATGCAGGTTCAACGCTACTAAAAAAAGCAATGGAGCGTTTAGGATTATCGGCCAGAGCTTATGATAGAATTTTAAAAGTAGCAAGAACTATTGCAGATTTAGCGGGAAGTGAACAAATTGAAACGGAGCATTTGGCGGAGGCCATTCAGTATAGAAGTTTGGATAGGGAAGGATGGGCCGGGTGATGAATCAGAATGAGAAGCAGAATGAGAACGAGATTTTTTGCACAATGAGAGCGAGGAATTTTCTCATTTTCATTCTGTTTCATATTCTGATTTTATTTATACAAAACTGAAATATATGTTCGAATTCCAAAAGCTTGAAGTTTATAATAAGGCCAAGATATTTCATGGTGAATGCAAAAGGCTGATTTTGAAAAGCAAAATAGATAATTATGTAAAGGATCAATTAGCAAGAGCCTCCTTCAGCATTGTACTGAATATTGCAGAAGGCTCAGGCAAATACTCTAAAGCGGATAGGAAAAAATATTTTGTAATTTCAAGAGCCTCAATATTTGAATGTGCTGCGGTGCTTGATGTTTTGCACGATGAAGAAGTTTTAAAAAATGAAGAATTTAAATATTTTTTAAAAATGGCTGATGAACTTTCGAGGATATTATATGCTATGATTAAAAATCTGTCCTAATGATTTTGATTAAAAGAAATAGAACAGAAACAGAAAGAGAGCGGGATAAATCAGAATGAGAAACAGAATGAGAGCGAACGATTTTCTCATTCTCATTCTCATTCTCATTCTGTTTCTTATTCTATTATAGTACGTGATTTTAAGAAACACACCTCCAAAACAATATTAAAGCAAATTGAAAATCCCAAGGAAAGTAGAAGAGAATGGCTGAAGTTAGTTTTTAAATATCATGCAAAATATAACAAGAGAGTAAGCTTGGTTCAATTTTGGACACATGAAAATCATGCAGTCGAACTCTCTTCAAATGAGATGATTGATACTCGTATAACTTATATTCATCAGAATCCTGTAAAGGCTGGAATTGTAGAAAATGATTTTGAATATCTATATTCAAGTGCGAGAAATTTTGCTGAACTTTCTGCAATGATTGAAATTGACGCCTTGTGATTGATAGTTTAACGTAGTTACAAACTACGCTGAGTTAGGTTCTGCACAAAAGCATTTAACTTTGGATAAATTGCATATGAATTGAGCATTTGAAAGAAAAACAATATTCTTGTTCTAATGAATCGATTGAAAGCTATACTTGAATTCAAAAGCATCTTTTTTGTAGTGCTCATCATGCTTATGATTGGCATAACAGGGAGCATTCTATATAACCGTCTTGCCTTAATTTCAAAAACCATCCTTGAAACCACCAAAGGCAACGAACCTGCATCATTAACTGCTAAAAAGATTATCTTGGATTTGCAAGATGCCGAAAACAAAGCAAGAAATTTTCAACTAACCAGAAACTACCGCAACATTACTTTACTCCGATCTTCTTTTTATGAGATCGAAAAAAATATAATCGCCCTTAAACGTAAAATTTATACTGAAAAAATAAGCAGTAACCTTGTTGATAGTTTCACTAATCTCGCGCATTTGCGTTTCGATTTAATTGAAACACAAACTTCCCTCTCGGACCCTACTCGTGTTGCTGAAGAATTAGACGTTATCAGCGAAAAAATTGAATCGGCCTATCCTGAAGATCGCCCTTCAAGTATTAAATCTAAACCTCAATCCGAAACAACAGCAAGGAAAAGGAGTTTATTTAAAAGAATTTTCAATACCAAAGAGACTGAAAACGAAGCAACCATTCAGCAGCCTGCCAACGCTGACTTTGAAGGAACAAAACTTGAATTGCAGGAAGAAGTGCTTAAAGTAAAAGCAAGTCAAAAACGACAACTCGAAGCCATCAAAAAAAATGAATACGAATTCACACAAACTTCTCAACTTATAGCAGAGAGAATGAATGAACAGCTTGAGGCTCTTGTTGAAGCAGAAGCTTCCAAGTACAAAGCGATGAATGAGCTGACTCGGAAGGATATAGATGCACTAAAAAACAATGCTATACTATTTTCCGGGATCATTTTGCTATTGCTTTTTTTGTTAATTTATTTGATTGTTTCTTACATCCTCAAAAAACAAGAATACGAAGCCGCTTTGCTTGAATCTAAAAAGCGGTCAGATGATTTGGCAAATGCAAAAGAAATGTTTCTGGCAAACATGAGTCATGAAATAAAAACACCGCTGAATGCGATTCATGGTTTTGCGGAACAGCTGTTGTCTTCAGAACTTAATAAGCAACAACAAGAACAAATTAATATAGTAAAAAACTCAGCTTCTTATCTGACAAAACTTGTAGGCGATATACTCACCCTATCAAAACTTCAGGCAGGAAAATCAAAAAATGAATTTGAACAGTTTCACCTGATCAACGAATTCAAGGAAATTGAAGCGCTATTTCTTGTTCAAGCCGAAAAGAAAAACATTGAATTTATCATTGACACAACGGCTGTTACCCAGCACCTTATAGTATCAGACCTTCACAAAATAAAACAAGTTCTCTTTAACATTATTGGAAATGCCATTAAGTTTACTGAAAAAGGAAAAGTGTTTGTTGAGGTACAACAAGGTTTTGAAAAAGAACAAGGCTTTCTTATGATCGTTGTTTCGGATACCGGTATTGGTATCGATAAACAAAAAAAAGAAAAACTCTTTCGCGAATATGAACAAGGTGATGAAGAAACTTCTCAAAAGTATGGTGGTACAGGACTTGGACTCTACATCACCAAACAAATAATTCAACAACTGGGAGGGAATATTGAGCTTGAAAGCACAAAAAATATAGGTACCAAAGTTACTGTTCAGTTACCCATTGGCTTTGATTCTTTTGAAAAACATCCGGATGAGAAGAGCAAAAAATCATTTGCACAAAATTATGCTGAGCTCTCAGGAAAACGGATACTGATTGTTGATGATGAAGAGTTTAATCGATTGCTTTTAAAATCCATTTTTGCAAAATACGACATTACAATAATAGAAGCAACCAACGGTGAAGAGGCTGTTGACATTGCTCAAAGCAAGGTACCTGATCTTATATTAATGGACATTCGAATGCCTGTTATGAATGGAATAGATGCCACGATTGCAATTCGAAAATTCAATCCGAAAATTCCAATTATTGCTTCCACAGCTGTTGCGAGCGAAGAAAAAATTAGTCGCTGCATTAAAGCCGGTGTAAATTCAGTGGTATTTAAGCCTTTTAAAGAAAGTGAATTGATTTCATCAATACTGGAAATTGGACAAACAACACCTGTCAAAAATCATGTGGAATCTATCGCAGCTTCTGATGACTCATTGATTAATTTTGAGGCTTTAAACGATTATACTGGCTCTGATTTAGAATTTAAAAAGGAAATGATTTTAACTTTTAAAACTTCTATAAGCAATGCGCTAATTCAACTAAAACAAGCTCAATCAAAATCAGAGTACGCAACAATTTGCGATATTGCGCATAAAATACTTCCGTCGTGTAAGCACTTTGAAGCTGAAGAACTGGCTTTGGTTTTAAAAAGAATAGAACAAACCAGAGAGAATCCTGACAACCGAGAACAGGTTATAGAATCAGGAATTAAAACGGTTGAACAGCAAGTTAATTTGATTGTAACAAAAATTGATGACTATTTGAAAGGATGAAATTGAAAGAAGAAGTTTTTAAAATATATGTGTTGGAAGATGACGAGTGGTACAATAAACTGCTTACTCATGCACTTTCACTGAATCCGGATTTTTTTGTAAGAAGCTTTTTTAAAGCAGAGGATTTTTTTAAAAGTTTAGTTGATAAACCTGCGATCGTTACCATCGACTATCGCTTGCCCGATGCCAATGGGGAGCAGGTGCTTGAAAAAATTAAATCCATATCACCCGATACGGAAGTAATTGTTGTTTCTGAACAAGAGAATATAGAAACTGCTGTCAATTTACTGCGCCTGGGAGCTTATGATTATCTTGTAAAAGAAAAAAATATTCGCGATCGTTTACTTAGCATTGTCAACAACATCCGAAAAAATGACAGCCTCAAAAAGAAAATTACCACGCTGGAAACCGAACTGAAAAAAAAGCATGATTTTTCTAATTCAATCCTAGGTTCGAGTGAAGCCATGAGCAAAGTAAATCACTTGATTGAAAAATCGCTTCAGGTAAATATCCTTGTTACCATTACAGGTGAAACCGGTACCGGAAAGGAAGTAGTGGCCAAGGCCATTCATTACAATTCGGATCGAAAAAACAAACCATTCATAGCAGTTAATGTAGCAGCAATCCCTTCCGATTTAGTGGAAAGCGAGCTGTTTGGTCATGAGAAAGGAGCATTTACCGGAGCTTTAACACGCCGAATTGGTAAGTTCGAAGAAGCATCGGGAGGTACCCTGTTTTTGGACGAAATAGGAGAAATGGAGCTTAGTTTTCAAGCTAAATTATTGCGAGCTCTTCAAGAGCGCGAAATTGTTCGTGTTGGCTCAAACAGTCCTGTAAAATTTGATTGCCGAATTATTGTTGCAACCCACAGAAATCTTCTCGAATTGGTGAAGCAAAATAAATTCCGGGAAGATCTCTATTTTCGCCTTTACGGCTTAACCATTGATTTACCGCCATTAAGAGAACGGGGAAAAGATGTGCTTATTCTGGCGCAACATTTCATTGCCAATTTCTGCAAGGAGAATAAAATGCCTGCAAAAACACTCAGCGAATCTGCTCAAAAAAAATTAATGTCTTATCGTTTTCCGGGTAATGTACGGGAACTGAAATCAACTGTAGAATTAGCTGTAGTGATGAGTCCTGACACTACCATCCAACCTGACACTATCAATCTTGCTTCAACGGACTCCATGAGTGCCATGCTCGCAGAGGAAATGACCATGAAGGACTACGAGCTTCAAATCATCAAATCCTTCCTTAAGAAATACGACAATAACATGAAGCTTGTGGCAGAAAAGCTGGACATCGGCCTTTCAACGCTTTATCGACTGCTTAAAGAGAATAAGGAAGAATAATCCCTAACCAACTCCATTATCCCGAAAATTTTCTCAAAATGAGAATTTCTTTCTCTGAATAAGAAGATTTTTGACTTTGGCATTTTACTATCTATTTGTTTTACAATGGATTAACATTTTGGTGTTGAGCTTGCCAAGACCTTTGGCACAACACTAAAAATAAAAACATGAAAACAACAATGCACCTCAGAAAAATGATTGCCGGTTTAGTCATGTTACTGAGCACCGGAGCAATCGCACAAGATCAAATCAAACCTAGTATAAATTCATCCATTTACAAAGATGCACTCGGATTAAGATTTGGAGAAACAGCAGGATTGACCTATAAGCATAAGTTTGGTAGATCAAATGCTTTCGAAGGCATCCTTAGTTTCTGGCCTTCAACCATTGGAGCTACTGCCTTGCTCGAAAAAAATGTTAATCTGGGAACCCCTGGTTTAAACCTTTACTTCGGTGGTGGTGTGCATGCAACAGCCGGAAGTGCTCGATACAGACCCTATTACCTGTATAACAACAGGGGTGAATTTGTATATGTGAAAAGAGCAGGAGAATTGTCTGCCGGAGTGGATGGAATCATTGGAGTGGAATACAAATTTAAACCAATACCACTTGCGATCAGTGCCGATTTCAAACCATTCGTTGAAGCTAGTACCTACGGTTATACCTACATTACCATGGATCCTAGTATCGGTGTAAAATTCACCTTCTAACCAATAAAAACCAGGAAATTATGAAAACAAAAATTGTTGCAGCACTTATGTTGATTGGACTTTCAGTACAACAGATGGCTTGTAAAAAAGATGTCTCAGATGGTTCAATTTCTGTGTCAATGACCGATGCACCTGCCGACTATCAAGAAGTGAATGTAGAAGTAATTGGATTGGAAGTAAATCATGAAAAGGAAGGTTGGCTCACTATTCCAATCAAAGCAGGAATCTACAATCTTCTTGAATTACAAAATAACGTTACGGTTCTTTTGGCTGACGAAGTAAGAATACCTACGGGCGCAATAACACAAAT
>DGQS01000003.1 GCA_002389785.1 Bacteroidetes bacterium UBA4408 | reverse complement strand
GCAATCTTAGTAAGGTTTAGTAATTTTGAAACAAATGAATGAACTTGTCCTCACGCAAATAAATATATATCCGGTAAAATCACTGGGAGGCATTTCACTTACCACAGCAGTAGCAGCTGCAAGGGGCCTGCAATACGATAGACGCTGGTTGATTGTAGACAGCAATAATAATTTTCTTACACAACGCGAATTTCCATTGATGGCTTTAATAGGAACACGTTTGGAGGAAAATGATTTTGTATTATTTCAAAAGCATGCACCGGAAGAGCTTATACGAGTACCCTTGTCCATTCAGGATGGTACAGCCTTGCAAGTGCGTGTGTGGGAAGATGTTTGCACAGCCCTTCATTGGTCGGAGGCAGCTGATAAATGGTTGAGCGATTTTTTAAAAACTTCGTGCAAGTTGGTATACATGCCCGATAGCACCAATCGATACGTAGATAAAGCTTATGCTCACAATAATGAAATTGTGAATTTTGCGGATGGATATCCGTTTTTAATTATTGGAGAAGCATCGCTCAATGAATTGAACCAACGCTTGGAACTACCCGTGCCAATGAACCGCTTTCGACCTAATTTTGTATTTAAAGGTGGTGAAGCAAATTGTGAGGATACATGGTCCAAGTTTAGAATTGGCGAGGTGCACTTTTCAGGTGTAAAACCATGCGGCAGATGTCCCATCACTACCATCGATCAAGACTTGGCTGTAAAATCGAAGGAACCATTAAAAACATTGAGTGCTTATAGAAGTAAAAACAACAAGGTACTTTTTGGTCAAAATTTACTTGCCTTGTCTGAAGGTAAAATTTCCTTAGGTGATAAGTTAATAATTGAAAAATTTAGTTCCGATTATGAATGAAGGAAAAGCAACCATTATAATGCGTTTAACAGCGCTATGGGCCTTTAGTGAAGCATTTTTGGGTGGTATATTGCATGCTTTTCACTTGCCTTTTACTGGATTAATATTATCGTCAATTGCTGTTTTGTGTATAGTTTGTATCGCTTTGCAAGGATATACCAAGGGTCAAATTCTAAAGGCTACGTTATTGGTTTTATTAATCAAAGCGATGATTAGTCCGCATACTCCGGTAAGCGCATATTTCGCAGTGTTGTTGCAAGGAGCTTTTTGTGAATTGATTTTTTTATTGGGAACTCCTTTTGTGCTTTCTTGTTTTGTAGTAGCAATAGCAGCTTTAATGCAATCGGCATTTCAAAAATTGATTATTCTAACCTTGCTGTTTGGTGTTGATTTTTGGTCGGCAATGGATGAATTTTTAAACAGCATAGCCAAGCAATTTGGAATTGGCACTATTGAATATACCAATTACTTGGTGATGATGTATTTGTTGCTACATTTTTTGGTTGGTATTGTTGTGGGAAGTATCGCTGTTCGATTACCTAAAACCCTAGTTTCATCTACAAAGGAATTTGAGCAACATCCGATAACTGTTCCGGATAATTTAGAAACTGAAATGTTGTACACTGCCAATAATAAACGCAAAAATCGTTTCAAATATTGGATAGCTGGAATACTCCTAATTTGGCTTGCATTCGATATCTACAGCGAAGGAACGTTGAGTGCAATGATTCATAGTAAGGCACTAAAATTAATAGTACGAGCGAGCATCTTTATTATAGTTTGGTACTTTTTTTTATCACCCTTACTCTATATTTTGTTTCAAAATTGGTTGGCAAAACAACGAAGTAAGTTTTCACTTGAAATAAATGTATTGTTAAAACTACTTCCCGAAATTAAATACATAACTGCTCAATGTTGGGTCAATACCTCGGATTTAAAGGGAATGAAAAGGATATTCAAATTTATACGTTATACATTTTTTGTAATGCTTCAAAAAGAAAATGCAAATACACCTGCTTA
Organism: Bacteroidetes bacterium UBA4408; assembly: GCA_002389785.1. Taxonomy (GTDB): domain Bacteria; phylum Bacteroidota; class Bacteroidia; order UBA4408; family UBA4408; genus UBA4408. Next base: position 21,529 of record DGQS01000003.1, on the reverse strand, counting down.
GCCAAGCTATTCAAACTGGTAAAACAACTTCGTTAATGCAGTATGTGCAAACGCATTCAAATTGTAGTGGTATTCTTACTCCTGTAATCGGAAATCAACGTTTTTTTTACTCAATAGCGAGTGGCGAAAGTAAATTAATGGAAGCTGAATCCTCAGAAAAAAATTGTTTACAAATTGGGAGGTATAATTTTTCAAAGACGGCTTTTGAATGGGCAATTGCTCAGTGTGAAAATGCATTGAAAAAACCACAGGAGCTTTTTATAATAGATGAAATCGGTCCACTTGAATTGCGCAACGAAGGATTCTATAATTTACTTACAGAAGTATTGGCAAATAAATATGCAATTGAAAAATTAGTGTTGGTAGTTCGAACAAGTGCGGTTGATTTGGTGTTGCAGCATTTTAACATTGACCCTTCACAAGTGCTGCTTTGGAAAAATACTCAACCCTAGTATTTTTTAACTATTGGTTTTGAAATGAAGTTTTAAAAGCCCTGGCGTTGATGAAAGTAAATTTTAAATACACTTTGATCCTTTAAATGAATTGAGTCCCAATGAAACAAACGTGAAAAGATTTTTTGAATTACTTCGAATCTTAAACATATTTATGTTATTTGCATAAAGAACCAGCTTATGTCGACACAACTTAAACGCTCACTTGGACTCACCGAAGCCACTGCCATCAACATGATTGACATGGTGGGAATTGGTCCATTTGTGACCATGCCATTTATTATTGGTGCTATGAACGGGCCGATGTGTTTACTTGCTTGGTGTTTGGGAGCATTGTTGTCGTTTGCTGATGGATTTGTATGGGCCGAATTAGGCGCAAAATGGCCGGAAGCTGGTGGGAGTTATCAGTTTTTAAAAAAAATATTTGGTGAAAAAAAGTGGGGAAATTTATTTTCATTTCTCTATATCTGGCAAACAAGCATTCAGGCTCCTTTAGTAATTGCAAGTGGCGCGATTGGTTTTGCGCAGTATTTCTCTTACCTCATACCATTGGATGTATGGCAACAAAAGGCAGTTTCAGGGGCATTGGTAGTTATTATCACTTTTATGCTTTACCGCAATATAACTACGGTTGGCAAAATTTCGGTTCTCTTGTGGAGTGGTTTGTTGCTAACATTTGCTTGGTTGATTTTTAGTGGACTAAGTAATTTTAATGCAACTCAGGCATTTGATTTTAGTAGCGGTTATGATATTGGTTCATCCTTATTTTTTGCGGGTTTAGGACAAGCGAGCATTAAAACCGTGTACAGTTATCTAGGATACTACAACGTGTGTCATTTAGGTGCTGAAATAAAATCGCCTGAAAAAAATATCCCTCGAAGTATTTTTATATCAGTCGCCGGAATCGCGCTTCTTTATCTACTCATGCAAATTGCGGTGTTAGGTGTATTACCTTGGCAAGAGGCTAAAGATTCTCCATTTATTGTCAGTTCATTTTTTGAGAAATTGTATGGTCCTGCTACAGCAAAATTTGCAACGGTATTGATTTTATGGATTGCACTTGCTTCCTTGTTTGCGGTAATGCTTGGATATTCAAGAGTCCCATACGCAGCAGCAGTAGATGGAAATTATTTTAAGCTCTTTGCAAAGGTTCATCCAACCAAAAATTTTCCACATGTTTCATTGCTGATATTAGGCGCAGTTGCATTTGTGTTTAGTTTGTTATTTAAACTCAAAGAAGTAATTACAGCCATAATAGTAATGCGTATACTCATACAATTTGTGAGTCAGTCAATCGGAGTTATTTTATTGCGTAGAAGAAAAATTGAAATGCCATTTAAAATGTGGCTTTTTCCCTTGCCTGCATTAGTTGGTATTTCAGTTTGGATGTTTATTTTTTTCTCAAGCGAATGGATGTATATTTTAGGAGCGCTAGGAGTAATTGTTTCGGGTATTCTATTGTTTTTACTTTTCGCTAAAAACCGGCAAGCATGGCCATTTCAAACGATCAACGAAAAAATATAGTTCAGTAAAATAAGATACTTATTCCTTTGCTCAACACATGCGTGAGTCGGCTTAGTTTAATCTTAAAAATTAAACCAATAATTTTGAATGCCAGCTTTTTTTTAAGGGTGTTTCCCAATTATTTTCAAACTCTGCTTTAGTGCCAACCAGATTATTAAATACAATGGTGTCTTGATGTACTTCTCCTTGTTCAATTTTTTTCTCAAACTCAGAAAGTTGACACGTCAGAACTTCTGTATTTACTTTATAAGCAACCAACATTCGATTCATTAAACTTACATTAAATTCAAGTTCGAGTTGCTGAAAAAAGCGCAGCGATTTATCAATACCACAACCGCTGGCATCTGCTTGAGTTTCATCAACCATTAATACTAAAAATCGATTGTAATAACTACCTATACTTGCTTTCAGTAATTTTCCATGTGCTGTCCAATCCGAAATAAAAGTAGTTGCCTTATCTAGTATCAATTTATTTTCAGTTTCTGTAAAAGCTCTATTTGATTGATAAATCCAAACCTTAGATTCAGGCGAAAAGTTATTCATACAAGCAAAAATTGAGGTAATTAAATTTAGTGAATTTCAAGTAATCGTGAATGATTTTCATTTTTAAAAGAAACATGCAAAGTATAGATTCCTGCTGATAGATTTTTCAAAGGAATTGTATAATTCTTCTTTTGTTTTTCAACCTGTAAATATTGGGTTAAAACATTTTTACCATTTTCATCAAGTAAATTTAATTGAGCCATACCGGCACTTGCAACCTCCAGTTCAAGGGTAATTTCATTTTGGGCAGGATTAGGAAATAGCTTGCTTATTTTAAACGAAGTCGGTTTAGAATCTAATTGTGGAATACCTACACTGATTCCGGTGGTGAATGAGTTTACTTGAGAAGAAAGTCCCTGAACAGCACCTTGATTACCTCTTACGCGCCAATAATAGGTTGTGTTTGGGTGCAATCCACTAGCTTGGAAACTGGTATCGGTAATGCCGCTCTGAAAAAACACCATGGCACCTGCACTAAAACTAGTATTGCTGCAAACCTGCAATAAATAGCTGGTAGCTCCCGGTACTGAAGTCCATTTGCACACAGGTGTAAGTGCAATTCCTGTATCAAGATTGGCCGGATAAATTAATTGAGGAGCAGCTTTGGTAGTAAATGAGCGATAATTTGAATAGCTGCTTTCGTGTCCACCATTGTTGGCTTTTACGCGCCAGTAATAGGTCGTATTTCCTAACACGTTAGGCATTGTAGTAGAATTTATGCCAACATTACGGAGGTAATTGATAATTGAAAAAAGAGAATCGGTACTAAATTCAATGGTGTACAACACGGCACCGTTAATGGCAGTCCATTGAAAATTCTGGCTATTACCGGCATTTAACAAATTATTGGCAGGAGAGGTCAAAGTAGGTGTTGCCGGAATGGTATCGTTAAATCCAATTTTACTTACAAACATTTCAATCTTTTGCAATGGTACGTCGTTCACATCACGGGGTTGACTTACAATTGTATCAACAACTGCCATTCCCTCTGTTACTTTTCCATATACCGTGTATTGTCCATCCAAAAACGTTGCAGGAGCCACGCAAATGTAAAACTGTGAGGTTGCGCTATTAATATTTGCATTGCGTGCAGCACCCACAATTCCACGTAAGTGACGCACCGCACTAAATTCGGCATTCACAGTTGGTTGGTTTATGTTGCCTTGTCCCCAAGTTGAAATGGGTCCATGTATACTATTGGGGTCACCTCCCTGAATAACAAAACCGGGAACCACACGATGAAATGCTGTGCTATCGAAAGCAAGTGCAGTTGTTAGACTATCGAAATTACGCACATGATTGGGAGCTATCAAAGGAAAAAGTTCCATTTTGAAAGTGCCTAAATAGGTGCCTGCCCGATGAGTAATAATTTGGTAAATGGGTTTATCAATTCCTTGAGCAAACAAGGTGTTGCAAAGAAGCAACAGAGATAATAAGCTATTGGCAATTATTTTTTTTAGCATCTTGAATATTTATATTCTACTGTTATTTTTTATCCACTACAATACGTTCGTTACGATTTGCAATGTCCCAACCGGTGAAAAAAACCAGTTTGGTTGAGGTTAACAATTTTCCGAAATTAATTTTATCAAAGGTGTCTGTAGCTTTGTGATAATCTTTGTGTGTACCATTGAAATAAAAAATAATGGGAACTCCCTTTTTCGCAAAATTATAGTGATCGCTTCGTGTATAATAACTGTTGGGTTCGTTTGCAGCATTGTATTTATAATCGAGCTGCATGTTAAGATAGGTATTATTCGCTTTTTCATTAATACCTCGCAGTTCTGAACTCATGCGATCGTCGCCAATTACATATACATAATTCGGTTTTTTAAGGTGGGCATCGTCTACTCTGCCAATCATGTCGATGTTTAAATCGACCACTGTGTTTGCCATAGGGAACAAAGGGTTTTCGGAATAATATTCTGAACCTAATAAGCCTTTTTCTTCACCCGAAAAGCAGATAAACATAAGGGTGCGTCGAGGACCTTTTCCTTTTTTCTTGGCCATTGCAAAAGCTTGTGCAATTTCCATTATACCTGTAACTCCCGAGCCGTCATCGTCCGCGCCTGCAAATAAATTACCATCATGAAATCCTAGATGATCGTAATGCGCCGAAAAAACTACAATTTCATCTTTTTTATCTGAGCCTTCAATTATCGCAGCAACATTGGACGTTTGGCGCGTAATAGTTTCTTTTTTGTACACCAATTTTGATTTTAATTTTAATTTTTTGTTTATTGGAGTTTCACTTTCAATCAACTTGGTTTCAAACGTATCGTAGTTTTTACCACTGTTTTTAAAAAGTTCCTTCACGGCATCCTTTGAAATATAAAAGACATTGCAGAATTTTGACTTTTCCGAATCTTTGGTGAAATACATTGGACGCAATTTAATGCGGTGATGTTTTGCCACATCGTCGGCTGCATTTTCTACCACTACAATCAATGCCCGTACTCCATTTTTAGTGGCAGCCTTTAATTTTGTTTCCCATTCCTCGCTCCAATCAGAAGGATTTTTATTACCACTAACTAAATAAGTACTGTCGGTTAATTTAGGTTCACCTTGATGCACCAACACAATTGCACCTTTTACATTGATGTTGGCGTAATCGTTATAATTTGGTGCTTCAATTCCGTAACCCGCATAAATTATTTTGTCCACGTTAAATGAGTCGTTGTGGTTAAAATTCAGGTAACTGTAAAAATCAGCATAGTGAACTAAATTTTTTCCACCGATTTCGAGTTTACACTTCACCAAGGTATCTTCATTTACAGTAAATTCCTGGGTGTAGGATTGATTGGGAGCAGCAGGATCAAGCCCATACATTTTAAATCGTGAAACCAAGTATTTTTCAGCTTCTTTTTGTCCCGGGTAACCGGTTTCGCGACCTGCGCATTTTTCAGAAGTTAATTCATACAACACGGTTTTTAAATCAAGTGGAGTAATGGTTTTTGAAAACAATAAGGCGGTACTGTCTTTTGGCAAATTTGGAATTTTAGCACGCATCATGCTATCCCAAGCAGCACTGTAATCTCTTTTTCCCCAGCCTGTAGTATCCATGTATAAAGAATCTCTTTTTTGTGCTTTCACCAAAGTGAATACAAGCATTAAGATGAATGTACCAGTGATTTTTTTAATCATAAATTAAGTGTGAATAATAAATTAGTTAATACCTAAAAATTGCAAAATATTTTTTGCGCCATCTTTTCCTTCCTGAACAGCGTTTACCACTTCTTTGCCGCCATTCACGCAATCACCTCCTGCAAAAACAGAGTTAAAGTTGGTAGTGGAATTAGCTGTGATTTTTATTTTGCCATTATCGTTTTCCAACTCAGCTTTTTTTACAAGTTCAACAAACGGAATTTGACCTGCAGCTTTAATCAACATATCAGTTTCAACAACAATCGTTTCGCCGGTTTCAATAGGAGTCCTTCTTCCGCTTTTATCGGCTTCTCCAAGTTTCATCTTACTGCAAACGAGTTGTTTAATTTTACCGTTTTCACTAATAATTTCTTTAGGCGCAGCCAACCAAATAAAGTTACAGCCATCTAATCGTGCTATGTCTAGTTCTTCTTGTGTACAGGGCTTTTCGGCTTCGGTACGACGATATATCATGGTAACTTCACTGGCTCCTAATCGTTTTGATTGAGTAGCCGCATCAATGGCAGTCATTCCCATTCCTATTACTACCACTTTATCGCCAACAGCTGTTTTTGAATAGGCTTGTGTACGTAAGTTATAAATAAAGGAAATAGCATCCACTACGCCTTCTGAATCTTCTCCGGGAATTCCCAATTCGCGGGCAACTCCAACTCCGATTCCTAAAAAAACAGCATCGTAGTTCTTTTGCAAATCAGCTAATTGTATGTCTTTTCCTAACGCACAATTGTACTTGATAGTTATTCCACCAATACTGGTTATATAGTTCAACTCGGCTTCGCAAAATTCGGGTGTTACTTTATATGCTGCAACACCGTAGGTCATGAGTCCTCCTCCTTTACTTTCTTTCTCATAAATGGTAACATCAACCCCTTTTAACGATAGCGCATGCGCACAAGCTAATCCGGCAGGACCGGCGCCTACCACTGCAACTTTTTTACCTACAGCAGCACTGCGCTGATAAAGTTTCCAGTTTTTTTCGATTGCTTTTTCTGTAGAATAACGTTGCAATTTTGCAATATGTATGGGTGTTTCATGTAACAAATTGTAAACACATGCTCCTTCACATAATTTTTCAACCGGACATACTTTTGAACAAGCACCTCCCATGATGTTTGAATCGAAAATGGTTTTAGCAGAACCTTTGATATTTTCAGTTGTAATTTGTTTAATAAACTGAGGAACATCAATACTCGTTGGACACGATTTAGTGCAAGGAGCATCGTAACAAAATAAACACCGATTGGCTTCTAGCAAGGCGCCTTCATCGGTTTCAAATGCCGGATGTACATCAGAAAAATTTTTGGCATATTCTTCCTTGCTTAATCTGTTTGCTTTAATCATTTGCGTTCTATCTTATGTTGAATATTTAAATGGAAAAACTAAAGGCATATTATAATTCAACCAGTTTTCCATAGGTTTCAGGTCGGCGATCACGGAAAAATTGCCAGGTCGATCGCACAGTATCTATCATGTCTAAATCGAAATCAGCAATCAACAATTCATCTTTGTCTTCGCTGGCACAGGCAAAAATTTGTCCTCTTGGATCCACAAAATAAGAAGTACCGTAGAACTTGCCAAGATTCCAAGGTTTTTCAGTTCCAACTCGGTTAATGCATCCCATGAAATATCCATTGGCAGCAGCATGTGCAGGTTGTTCAAGTTTCCATAAATATTGTGATAAGCCGGCAACCGTTGCAGAAGGATTATACACAATTTCGGCACCGTTTAATCCCAGGCAGCGTGCTCCATCCGGAAAATGTCGGTCGTAACAAATGTAAACTCCAACTTTTGCATACTTGGTTTGAAACACCGGATAACCTAGATTTCCAGGCTTAAAGAAAAATTTCTCCCAAAAACCGGTAGTATGCGGTATGTGGTTTTTTCGGTATTTTCCGAGATAAGTTCCATCAGCATCAATTACTGCGGCTGTATTGTATAAAACACCTGCTTGTTCCTTTTCATAAATCGGAACAATAATCACCATGTTGTATTTTTTAGCGTAAGTTGACATTAAATCTGTAGTGGGACCAGGCACACTCTCGGCTGATTCGTACCATGCTTTATCTTGTCCCGGACAAAAATAGGGTGTGTTAAAAATTTCCTGTAAGCACAAAATCTGCACTCCTTTTTTTCCGGCTTCTTCTATGTAAGGAATATGTTTTTGAACCATTGCATCAATTATTTCCTTGATGCTACCTTCTCCCTCTGTTTTAGGCAAACTCATTTGTATGAGGCCCGATTTGATCATTCTTGGCATAGTTGATTAGTGTTAGTGAAACATCTTGTTTATTGGTTAAAGATAATTTTTTTTATATACAAATGCTAACTCTACAAAGCTTTTTAACGCTTTAAACTAATTTTAACGGATGGGCTTTCGAAGTAAGCATTCACTGCTTCGTGAGTGGTGGTGCGTAAATTTTTTGTAGTAATTGTTTTCCAACTGTAATGCGGTAATGCGATTGTTCGTAATAGTTGGATATTGCATTGGTGATTGAATTTACTCCCGTAAAATCGTAAATATTTTCAGCACCAAAGAGTTGTTGAAGTTTTATTTTTTCGCTTATTGGGAAAGGAATCTGATCATAATTAGGACCCAAAATGATGGTATATTTTGTCTGATGCTTTTTAAAAAGTGTTTGTATCTCTCCTAAAAATTCCAGGTCTTCTGCCTTAATTTTCCAGCTGGCGCTTTCCTGTTGCAAGGTTGCTCGGTTGGTGAATTTTGATTTGTTTGCCATAAAGTAAGCAGTGCTATCTTTGGTTAACAGGGCTTCGGCACCGGTATTTATTACTTCATTGCTCAGCGGTAAATAGGTTAATTCATTATGTTTATTTTCAGCTGATACGGGCTTTTTGAAAATGCTTTCCATATCCGCTGTATAGCTACCGCTCAGCTTGTACTTAGCAACTTTCATAAAGGCAAAATCGGCAAAGTAAAATTTTAAATAAGCACTGTAAAATTCCATCCAAGTACCATCCATTGAATAGGGATGATGAATGTAGGCAGGACCTTGAAAAAACTTTTGTGTGTTTTTAAAATTCAGAAACAATTTATTGTCAAGTAATATTAACACATGTTTTATGCTGTCGCCTTGTGCGTCAATCAATTTAAGCTTGTTGTAAATATTAAAGATACATTCACCGGGAACACCAAATTTGAAAGGTCTACATGGTTGAATATAAGTACACCAATCGGAAGTTAAAAAAGCCAATGTTTTTGAATTGCCGAAAGTAAAAGAATTGTAATGTTGCTGAGGAGTGTTTTGTAAGTATCTTTCCACTGCAATATAATCATCACTTACCGGAATTAATGCTGTTGATTTTTGTTCGAGTGGTAAAAAGAAACCATAAGGATCAAATACAAAAAAGGAAATCACTATACATAAAATAGGTAGTGAAAGCAGAAAGAGCTGGCGAAATAATTTTTTATAGTTTCCTGTTTCCATACTTAAAATTGAAAATAAATAAATTGTGCTTTTTCAAATACACCAAAAAACAAGGTGAAGTAGATGAGGAAAAAGTAAAATGACCATTTAAGTATTGTGTTTTTTTGTTTAAAACTTTCCCAAATCGATTTTTGTTCGTCTAGTCTATCAAACAACATAAGAAATACAATTCCGGCTATAGCCAGCATAAAATCGAGCTGACTTTGATTCAGATACAAGTATTTTAATCGAGCAAAATTTGTGTTGCTAAGTACATCTAAAGTTGATTGAACTAAATTGGAACCAAGATTTGAAACGATGTAAAATCCATCACTCATACTTGTTACTCTAAAAAATATCCATGCGAGTGCAGCTAGAATAAATACCCAACTTTGATGAATAAATTTGTGCAGCAATGGATAGTTTATTAAGCCGGTACGCAAAGCGATTTTTTCTTGTACCGGTTTACTTATAATTCCTGTAATTAAATAAATGCTGTGTAAAAATCCCCAAAATACAAAGGTCCAATTTGCGCCATGCCACAAACCACTTATCATAAAAACAATGAACAAATTCAGGTACCTTCGATTAACTGAAACTCTGTTTCCTCCTAAGGGAATATACAAATAGTCGCGGAACCAAGTCGACAAAGAGATGTGCCAACGGCTCCAAAATTCAGCTATGTTTTGAGAAAGGTAGGGACGTTTAAAATTTGTCATTAATTCAAATCCCATCACTCTGGCCGAGCCAATAGCTATATCTGAATATCCCGAAAAATCACAGTAAATTTGAAAAGTAAAAAACACCGTCGCTACAACCAATGAAATCCCTTCATAGAGGTGCGGTTGATCGTAAACCTGATTTACAAAAAGTGATAAACGGTCGGCTATTACTACTTTTTTAAACATTCCCCATGCCATGAGTTTAAGTCCGGAAACAGCTTTATCGTAGTTAAAATATTTTTTCTCATGAAACTGATGCAGTACATTTTGTGGGCGCTCAATTGGGCCAGCCACCAGCTGTGGATAAAACATCACATACAAAGCATATATACCAAAATGTCGTTCCGCTTTTTGATTTCCTCGATATACTTCAATGGTATAACTCATTGCTTGAAATGTATGAAACGACAATCCAATAGGCAACAATATTTCGAGATAGGGAATGGGGTTACTAAGCTGAAAATTTCCGAGTAAATCAGTAATGTTTTGATTAATAAAATTGTAGTATTTAAATACTGCCAACACTCCAACATTTGCAATAATACTTAGCGAAAGCAAGAGTTTTTTGTTCTTATGAGCAGCATTTTCAATCCATATTCCGGCAAAATAATCGATCACAATTGTGCCCGCTAAAATTAAGATGTACACGGGTACAAAAAACATATAGAAATAGCAGCTGGCCACCAATAATAAGAGCCATCGCATGCGATGAGGTAAACCGAAAAATAACAGGCTTACGATTGGAAAAAATAACAAAAACTCAAGGGAGTTAAAAAGCATACGCCAACAACTAGTAAATAGGGTATCAGCAAATATCTAAAAAATACTGAATCAAATTAGTGAGTTAATTGAAGCTTTTGAAAAGGGCTTTCATTTAATTTTACAAAATACGTACCTGCCGGATAATTTGCAAGGTCTACCTCAATACGATTCCTGTTGTTTGAGATTGTTTTTGCAAAATAAATTTCCTGCATCTGAATATTCAAAATACGAACGATAACAGATTCAGAATTTTCGGTAAGTATTGTAATAACCGAATCTCCGGGCTTGTAACTCAACTGAAAAGTAGGAGAGGTTGTTACAGGATATAAACCGTTGGTTGTACCTTGATAATGAAAAACAACCGTATTATTGGAAGCATTAGGGGTGGCTAAAGTATCGGATAATAGGTTGTAAAATATATCTGCAGGATTAGATAAATTAGTTACAACCGCGATAGGAGCTGAGGTAAATGTACTATCGAATCGTTGTATGCTTTGATTGCCCCAACTCGAAACATAAAATTTACCGCTTTTTCCTTTACAAATTCCATCGCAGTTAGATAGGCTAATTGTTGTAAGAACACTAATTGAGGAGTCTTGTAAACTCACTTTTTTTATAGAAGCATTGGAGCCCCAATTACACATAACTAAGCGTGGAGTAATTCCGTCGAAGGCATCGTAACAAATACCGTTGGGAGTACTGGTGGTGTTGGCAACAAATACATTAAAATTACGTGTGTAAGTGTTTAGCCTATAAATTTTTTTAGCTGAAAAATCCGTAACAAAAAGATTGCCGCTAGGATCATGCGTAATTCCATTTAAAAATCCACTGCCCATAGTTTTCGAATAAACAACACTGCCATTGCTGAGTAACAAGGCTGTAATTTTTGTTCCATTGCAACAATACAAGGTATCACCTACAATTTCAATTCCATGAGGGCCGCTTCCTGTAAGTGTTGTGAATACAGTTTTTACACCATTTTTCAGCGCTATAATTTGATGCGAGCCGGTGTTAGAAATTAAATAGCGTTGTTGTGCATAGTCGTATTCAACACTCTCGGGACCACTGTAATTTTGAGCCACTGTAAGTTTAAATAGGATGCTGAAAAATAGGCAGGTAAATAGTATTCTCATTGAATTATAGTATAAAAAAAAGCCGGACAATAGCCCGGCATTGAAATGAATAATTTTTAGGCTTTAGCTAATTTTTCGGGTGATTCGGCAAAAAATTTGCGCTCATTTAAATAATAAAAATTCCCTTTTGCAAGTACGTGCACCACAAGGTTTTCGATTGAAAGCGGTGTGCCTTGTTCAGCATCTGCAATATTGGAATGACGAATATTGTGACCATCGAAAATAAGAACCAAACCTGAACCAATGGCTTCCATTTTATTTCCTTCTTTTACCAACACACCGGTATCTTCACCAAGGCCAATACCAATGCACCCGGGGTTACCTGCAACTGCTTCGGCAAGACGACCAAAGCGACCACGTTTCACAAAGTGTGAATCAATAATTACATCTTTGAGAAATGCTAAACCGGTAGTAATTTTTACTTCTCCTTTGCGCATGGCTTCTGTACTGCTTCCCTGATAAATCATGGTATTACTCATGGCCATTGCACCGGCGCTGGTTCCTGCAATCACAAAATCCTCATGCATGTAACGGTCGATAATAACCTTTAAAAAATCGGTTCCTCCGAATATCATGCTTAAACGCATTTGATTTCCGCCGGTAAACATTACCCCATCTGCTTTTTTAATTCGTTCAATGTATTCGGGTAGCAGCGCGTCTTCGCGTTTACGAATGTGCATAACACCTACATTGTTGCAACCAAGTTTTCCAAAGGCATCAATGTAATTTTCACCAACTTCGATAGGAATCATTGAAGCTGTTGTGATTACTTCAACGAGCGAATCTTTGCCTTTCATTTCTGAAAGAATGCGTTTTAAAATTCCTTCTTCAAAAAAATTAAGCTTTTCTTTTGGAGTAAAATTAGGCTCTGCATCTGTTCCTTTATCTTCATTCCCCCCCACCGAAATTAATTTTCCTTTTGGAACTTCCATGAATTTTATTTTTTGGTTAGCACACAAAATTAGGTTTTTAAACCCTGTTCAGACAGCTACAATGAATAAAAATTCAACAGGTTGCTAACAATGTTTTGTTCACTTTAAAACTGTGCTGTACTTACAATTTTATGAGTTTGTAGGTGTAATTTCCCTGCTTTATAAAATACACTCCTGCATCTAATTGTTCAATATTCAGTAGCATTTTCGATGCCAGAGGAACAACAGTTTGAATCAGTCTACCATCGCTTCCAAAAATTTTTATTGAATTGTTCGGATCAGAATGGTTGGCTATAGTAAGATAAGTATAGCTTTTGGCAGGATTGGGAAACAAACTAAATAATGCTGTATTTGAAACATTAGAAAGGACGGTTGCCGTAGTAAACACTTGTTGATAGTTCTGCGCATATTCATATTGAGAACCACAAGTGCTTACTGCATCCCAGTTGATAGACCAAGTCATCATGCCGCGCAAATTTGTATAACCCGAAGCTTGTACAAGCGTATAATTTCCGGGCTTAGGACCAATTCCCAATAAATAGTTCAACGCATTTTTAACCGCTATAGTATCTGCAAAGCCACCACCGGCAGCGGAGGTACAAGCCGGCAAACCTACCGCGATTTTGGAAGCAGGTAGTCCTTGAAAAAATCCACCACCGGTGTTGAAACCCTGTATTACAGCCTCTGTCATCGCTATAATGAAATCGCTGTTGCCTTGGGTATAAATTTGTCCATCAATACCAAACATAGAGCCGCTGTTATACAATTGAACTTGCAAAATATCTATCGAATCGCGCAAGGCATGCACCAATGGAAGGTAACCGCCCCATATTCCGCCAAAGGCTGATTGTCCTCCTTGGATATAGGCAGTTTCAGGAGCCATGGTAAGCCATAATTTTGAATTATGATTGAGTCGGTAATTGCTCATTATTTGTTGTATGGCATCTATCAAATTAATTTGTGCAACATTTGTTGGTGCAGCAATCGTTCCACCCAAAGCTAAAATTGAATTTCCATTTTCAATGTCTATGTCAATACCATCAAATCCATAAGTGTTAATCAATCCTGTTAATGAACTTACAAAGGCATTTTTATTTACAACACTGGTTAAATCGATACTTGTATTTGCGCCACCAATGCTTAACAGTACTTTTTTTCCAAGTGATTGCATGGTTTGAATTTGAGTAATAAACTGCGCTTGTGAGATACCATCTGGAACAAAAGTCATGGTCATGTCGCTTGGAGAAGTTGGCACAGCAAAGGCTACTTCTATAATTGTATATCGCGAATCAATTTGAGTGAAAGGAATATAAGGAGCATTTACATCATTCCAGTTATGCCAATAACCAATAAGGTCGGACGAAAACAAGGGCAGGGCGCAAAAAAATTGAATCTTTAGAAACAGTATAAAAAATATTTTTTTCATCGTCTAGTAATTTTATAATCCAAATGTTGTTGCAAATTTTATAACGATGGTTTGCTGTTCAAGCACATTTAGTGATGGCTTGGCAACAAGTGGATGTGTATTAAATAAGGAATTGTATACTATAAATAAGTCGGTGCCTTCTTTCGGATTATAACGTATACGCAAATTTCCGCCAAACGAGTCGCTAATGTCATCGTATTGTGCAAGCAATTTTATCGAAAACTTACTAGAAGCGCTGACAACAATATTTGCAGCAAGCAAATTGCTTTTAAAAAGTGAATTACCATTATCCGAAAAGCCGGTTGGAAATTTTATTTCATTAAATTCATAATTCGCCCCAACACGTAGGTAACGATTTATGAAATAGCTAAAATCAGGTGCAGCCTTAAAGCGCAATCCTCCATAAAAATCGCCTATTTGTGTAGTGAAGCCTAAGGTGTAATTTTTAGAAACATCATAGGTAAAACTTCCTTCGCCTGAATACATTTTATAATATCCTTGCGGCGCTGAAATGTGTTCATTTAAACTAAAGGGTTCAAACAATCGATCTACTTTATATTCAAGAAGAGTAAAATCCAAAGAAGAACCTTTTTTCCAATCGAGCCCAAATTCGAGTCGTGCTATTTTGGTTTCAGTTAGCTTAGTATCTGTTTTCCACCTATAATCTAGCGTAGTATTTACACGCCAAAAATTTAAAGGGAGGTTACGTTTGAACTGAATTTTTTTTCCATTTGAAATTGAAACAAAACCAAATTCTCTTTCGGGATTAAAGCCCATTTCGGGATTAAAATTTTTTCCGGCTAATTCAAAATCAAAGGCGTGAGTATAACCTACTCCTGCATTTTTAAAAGCAAAAAGGTTGTAAAATCCATTGTCATGAAAAGCCGATTTTACTGTTGAATCATAAGTTGTAGCAATACCAAATCCGGCTAACCACTTATCATTGAAAAAATGAACCAGGTCAACTCCTATACTTTGATTGTGCGCTTTGCTGTTGTCGAGTGTAACTTTATTGGTGACAATGCCGCCCCAAAAGCTTCCTTTAGTGTCGTAATATTTTCGTAATCGGGCAACACTGAAATTTTTTGCTTGTATATTTTTTTCTTTTACTTGTGCAGTTTGCATATTCAATGCACCTACTGTCCAGTTGTTGTATTTACCGGTAACTCGAATGCCTCCCAAAATTGGTACAACCGTTCTGTTTTCGAGTCCGATATTCCTCGAATTAAACAATTGTGTTGCTTGTCCTACCTGATAACCAAGATATCCTTTTGACTCCAGAAAAAAGTTCCGCTTCTCCGGCAAATTAATGGCATATTTAGTAAAGTTGATGATTCGATTATCTACTTCTGCTTGAGCAAAATCAGTATTAACAGTTAGATTTAGCGTAAAATTTTTTGAAATTCCATATTTAATATCTGCACCTAAATTGCTAAGTATTTTGTCGATGGTTTCATCTTTTACAAAATGTTTACGCGTAAAAAAAGTGGAAGTGTAATCATAGCCATTTCCTGCATTGTTGAGTTTACTTTGTTGCTCAAAATTGCTACTCACATAAGGAGTTACATAAATTGGCTTTTTGGTTTTTAAATTCGCAAATTCAAGCTCAGCAGCCTGACTTACATTGTTCCATTTATTTTGAAGTGACGAATCGCAACGTGGATAAGTAATTAATTCATTTTTACGTTTTATAAGACGAGCAAATCTAAAACCCATGATTGTATTTTCTTTTTGTTCGAAACGAAGCGATGAAAATGGAATTCTAAATTCGGCGGTATATCCATTACTATCAATCGCTGTGGCTACATCCCAAAAATTATTATAATCATCGTTCATGGATGAACCATTGCTCGAAATTTCAGAATCGAATCGAGCGCTTAATGTATTGGTTACAAATAAAACTGAAGTGTTTTTGTCATTGTAAGTATCGAGCTGCACCGATATACCATCGTCTCTTCCCAACTCAAAATCGCGGTCCATCAGCAAACGAATCATTTTACTGGCTGTGCTGTCGTAACAACGAAAACCTACACACAAGGAATTGTTGTTGTAGAGCAGTTTAACTTCAGTTTTTTCAGTTGGCGCTGCACCGGGCAAAGGCGACGATTGCATAAAGTCGCTCAATGGCTGGATTGAATTCCATTCAGGTTCGTTTAACTTTCCATCTAATTTAATATCGGTTTCGATGCGCAAAGGATGGTATCTTTCTTGTGAAAAACCATGGGCACATTTTAGTAGCAATAGTAAGAGCAACACCTTATTAATCCGCATCTTCATGAATGGATAAAAAATTTAAGTTTTCGGAAATAATGCATCGTTCAATAAGTATTTACTAAAGCTATGAACTTCAAATAAAATAATTTTGTTCCTAATTCAAATGTATAAATTTATTGTTTTGTAATAATTTGTGTTTGGAATAATGGGAGAATCATGAAGAGGCATGGGCTCGTTTCTGCCAGTAATTTTAGTTAAGAAAACGGCATTTAGGCTATTCCTTTTTTTGTATTACAAACTTAAGGTTGACTTGGCCAAATTGACTTCCTAATCGACAAAGATACATGCCATCGTGTAGTGAACTTGCATCGATTGTTTGTTGTTGGCTCCATGGTGCTAAGTTGCTTTGTAATACAATTTTTCCGGTTGCATCGATTATTTCAATAAGTTGAGCTTTTGCTTGTGGCGTGTAAGTTAAATGTAGATTTTGTTGAACAGGATTGGGAAACAAACTAAGCTTTTGAATGCTTGATAAAGGCCGATTTTTTATAATTGAAACCTGCAAGGTATCACAAATGCTACTAGTATCGGCACCCAAAAAATAATTCGGAAAATTGGGAATAGCAAAACTAATGTAAGTAGGTAAGTTAACACAATGTTGGCACACATCACATGCTGTACCTGCACTATCGGGGTTATTAATTACATGCAAAATATTGGTTCCGTTGCAAGAGTTTAAATATATTTTACCATCGGGGGCCAGTTGCATCAGTGCAAAGGTGGTAGCAAAAGGAAAACTAGGAATGTACGAACTATCCCAAACAGCTACCGTATCTTTTGAAGCTAAAACATTGGCAGCTTGCATATCAAACTGGTAGATATAATTGGTAGAAGCAACATACAAAAAGCGCGAGTTGGGTGAAAAGGCAATGCCACCACAAGCAGTATTATCATTTAAATCGAGGTATAGGGGGTTTGAAAAGTTTCCACTACAACGGTCAAAATCAAAAATCTCAAGATAGCTGTAGGGGTCATATAAGGCATATTTAGTACCATCCGGCGAATACACTGATTGTGAAACTCCTCTAACTGTATCATAAGGCTGTGCAATTGTTTGAAGTGTAGGCGATGATATACCTTGAGGTGTAACTAAAAGTTTATAAATACCACCAGTAACAAATTTATGTGCTGTTACCCACCAGTCTCTTCCATTTGCATGCTTACAGGCCGAAATTAATCCTGAACTTAATGCTGCATTAATTTTTGTGGTGTTTTTCCAAACCAAACCCCCTCTTCCACTATCTAGACTCATATCAAGAAACGAACAAATTAACCTAATTGGAGTAATCGTATTCATAAAAACGTTACCTGAGACCGAGAAAATATAATATTTATTAATTTCACTTGGAGCTGGGATCGCTAAAATTCCTTGAGGGATGGGCATTCCACCAGGATAATAAAGTGTAGTTATTGGACCCATATTAAAATTAGTCCCATTAAAAAGTGTATCGTCAAAACGATTGGCAATATAAATACCGTTGGAATAAAACAACAAATTACCTGCACTATCGCACATGCTGGTATTGGTGCGCATAAAATTCATGGGCCTGTCAAATTGGTAAATTTGCTTGGGTGTATAGTTAAAATCAATATTAGTTGTGCCAAATCCAGGTCCGGCGCCAGCATCATATCCTAGAATCCATAAATTTGTCAAACCTTGCCCATATGAAATCAGCGAAAGCAAATAAAGGAAACAAAATAAGTTGGTTTTCATACTTTGAATAAAAAAATTGGATAAAAGCCTTTCGAGTTTTATCCAATTTTGGTGAGTTTAATGCTGAATAATTAGTTTTCCATTTTGAATATTTCCATTTTCATTTGAAATTGAATAAATATAAATACCTTCAGGAATCGTCTTGGTATTAATGCTTTCACTTTTTTTATCAGGTTCTAAAATAGTTTCAAATTTCACCTTGCCCAATAAATCATAGACTAAAAATTTGCCGCTTTTTTCATTTGAAAATGAGTAGGTAATAGTTAATAAATCATTGGTTGGGTTTGGTTGGATACTAGCTGAATTTTGTTCATTATTAATTTTTTGCTCTTGCAAGGTGAAGGCTTTTCTTAAAACCACACCTTCATTGAGGCAAATTAATTTGTCGTTATAAGTTTTAGTTGGATTTATAAGGCTATAAAGAGCTCTAGCTTTGTATACCGCGGTACCACCTGCAAAAGGGCATTGTTCTGCAATTGACAGTAAAATAGCAGCTTGGCTAGCATTAAATGTAAAAATGTTTTGAGCTATGGTAGAAAAGTATATTTCATTTACTTGAGTTTGGTTTTGCTCAAAGTTCAAGTTAGTAATAATACCATTATTGGTAATAAGTATGTTTTGGGCATTCAATATACGATTGTTGGTAAGCGCATCAAATGCGGTGTTAATGTAGCTTTGAATACTTTCACTGCTGATAGTTAAAGTTCTGTTTACTTCATTCAGGTTTTCAACAACACTATCGGGTAAATTACCGGCTTCAATCAACAAATTATTTTGCTCTGTTTGAACTAAGTTTTGTTGTATGCTTTGCTGGCTTTGCTCAATTTGTAATGCAAGGCTGGTTGTCATTTGGTAAATAGTTTCTGCTACTTCATTTACTTGCCTCAATTCATCGGTATTTCGAATCAATTCATTGGTATAAAAATTTTGAAAAAGCGAATCGTTTTGCAATAAGTTATTATCGTTACTCAAGCGATCAAACAGTGCACTGCGTGCCTCATTGTCCATAGGCAACGTATAAATTGGGGTTTGCAATACTCCTTGAGCTATTGCTTCGTCCATCGCCATTTCTTCTTCAAGTGTCATAGGGCTAGTATTGTCAAGGCAGGTAGTGCTGCTGCATCCGGATGGAGGGTTACCAGTACCAGGTAGGAAAAAGCCAATTGGTGTAAAAGTATGTGGCTTGTAGGGTGATGCATAAGGAGTAACCTTAAATTGAGATTGATTGGGATTCCCATTATTTATTGCATCAATATTGGCACAAGCAAAATACCATTTATTTCCCCGATTAATGTGTGCAGGCATTGCACCGGTTGCTCCAATATTAATACCTGTATAATGATTTTGAAAAGAATTCTTGCTTAAAAAAGTATTAAAACAAATTCCATCCACATGCATTCCTTCATAAGTATTGTTTACATCCACACAAGCAATATTGCTGTTGTTGCAGCTGGCAATGTATACTCCTTTTTGAGCGTCGCTTGTGGCAATGCTACTTCCATAAACATAGCTACAGTTTAAATTTACATTATTGCAGGCAGTTAACGACAAAGCATGTTGGTTATACACAGCGTTATTCAAGTATATGTTGTTAAAACCAAGGGTAGCATTTTTTACATTGTTCAAGCAAATGCCTGATGCTGCTTTTGCTAGGTAAATATCGTTACCACTGATTTTGCAATTAATAGTACTCAATCCCCATTGATTAAAATCAATACCGCGACCGGTTGTAATTAAGCTGCTAATAGCAGTATTAAAATATTCGCCCACATGAATTTTATTGTCGGTAATATCAATGCCAACTGCAGCATCATTAAAGATTGAAACTACTCCCATCCATCGGGTATAAATTAGGTTGTTGGTAAAAATAATGTTACGGTTTGCATTATATTCAAACAAAAAGCCTCGGCTAACTTGGTCCATAAAATTATCGTGTGCATTTACATTCATACTTTGAGCTAGTATTGCATTGTCGCAATTTTCAAAAGTTATTGGGCTGTTTGTGCTTTTTCCTAATCCTGTTTCGTTTAAACTGTAATATCCATTTATCCCTTTCACACAAATGCCCGCAGATTCATTGTCGTAGTTACCATAATCAACAATATTTTTATACAAACAATTGGATACAGTAAAATTACTGTTTTTTCCAACAATACCTGCGTTTAAACAATAGCCGGTTGAACCATTTGTTAAACTTACCGGTTCGCCAATAAATTTGTTATAGTTACTGCCTCCATTAATAACAAAACTTACGTTGTCCATTCGAATACCCGCATAAGTTCCCCAGTTCGAATTGGGCACATTATCGCCAATAGCAGTTTGTCCCGGAAATTGTGGTTTCAAAAGTGCGTCGCATTTAAAGGTACAACCACTAATGTGCCCATTAATTAAATTGCCACCGTTAGCAGATGCCGGTGTATACACCCCAATATAACATTTATTAAACGTGGTATTGTCAAGATAAATTGAAGTGCCGTTATTGGCCTTTATCCCATATTGGGCATCTTCGATGAGCGCTCCATTTTGGGTAACGATTACCGAATTAAATTGACCATCGATACCTGCCCAAAGTGCTTCATATTCCGGCCCCCCGCATCTGGCTGAAGTAATTGTGGCACCATTAATCACCAAACTAGCTCCTGACTCTACTACTATCTTTGAACCGGGCACCATTTCAAGTCGGCACTTTAGGGTGAGAGTAGCACCAGATTTTACTACAATATCGTTGTAAGATTTAAAAGTAAAATCCCATGTTTCATTTGTGTTAATATTGTGTGGCAATGCCGAGTAACCATAGGCAAAATGTCGAACTACAGTATGAACCCCATTTGATAAATTTGTTGAAAGCGAACGATGCATACGCCCCATTTGCTTAGGTGTAAGTGATTTTTCAAGAGTGTTACTTTGAAATCCCATCATGTTGTTGCATAAAAAATAGCTTGGAGGATTTGGAAACAAATCGTCTAAAAAATCTGAATTCGTTGTAGAAAGTGTTTCCGAATCATAAGGATGATGTAGTCCAAGATGATGGCCAAGTTCATGTGGTAAGTGACCTTGAAAATATCCAAAATGATTTTGCCAAGGTAACGGTGAATAAGTATAATTCGTTGCACTGCAAACAAAAATGCTCGATTGGTTATTAATTACTTGTGAGCCATAATAACCTTGAGCTGATGAAACATAGCAAGTTAAAAGTAAATAACAATTTAATTGATTTATATCTTCAGGATGTTGGTTTAAATGAAATTGATTTGCAATTTCACCTTGCGAAGAAGTGGTTTCATGCAAAATGGATGAATTGTCATAGAAGTAAACATTTTTTAATTTGTAACGAATTTTTGAGTCGCTTAAATATGCTGGATTTATTGGAATTGGACAATTGTTTGGGTTGGTAATATTATTAAATGGGATACTTACAGTCCAGTTTAGCCAACTTTCCCATGTCAAATAATTTGCA
>DGQS01000253.1 GCA_002389785.1 Bacteroidetes bacterium UBA4408 | reverse complement strand
CCTGAAACTCCAACTGCTGTTGAATCAAAGGAGACGAAAAGTTTTGTCTACAAAAAAAATATTCTTGGCTTTTCAATAACCGATGTACTTTTTAGAAGAGTAGGAGTATCGTTTGAACATATTTTTGCCAATGGTTATTTAGGCTGCAAAATTCCTGTAACATTTGGCTTAGCAAGCAATCAAACCATGGATGTTGATTATTTAAACTCTTATTCAACACAAAATCGACAGGAACAATACTACTATTCGAGCACTCCAAATGATGAAACCAAGTATACATCCATTGTACGAAAAAACACCTTCGGACTCGAATTAAATGTATATCCTTTTGGACAGCATGCAGCAGCTTTTTTTGTTGGACCTGCCTTTTATTACGGTAATATCGATTATACCTACCAGGAATTAAAATACTATGTAGTGAATTCGTCCGGATCTTATCCTTATTACGATTATAAAATAACTACCAAAGATGCTAAGGGGACTTCTTATTCAGGAATGATCAATACAGGTTTTGCATTTAAAAGTTCAACCAATTTTTCACTCAATTTACAAATTGGTTTAGGTTTCCGTCAAAACAATACCGAGTTTGAAGATTATACTGCAACTATTATTAATCCTGCATTTCAAGTTGGATACACCTTTTAAAATACCTACTGTTAGCACTACTAAAGCTTTGCAATTTGCAAGGCTTTTTTTATTGCTGCTGTTTTTTTCGAGTATCTATGCTTGCAAAAAAAACAAGGAAGCCTCACTGAGTTTTACCTTATTGAATACACCTGTTACCGATAAAATAAAATCATTGTCTTGTTTTACATCCAACGATAGCATGTTTTTTTGCGGTGGAAATCGCGAGAAAAACGGCTTCATCTACCGTTCAACAGATAAAGGAATAAGCTGGACAATTATACTCGAAAGCCCTAATTTTTCGTTTAATAAAGTATATTTTAAAAACAGCAAACTTGGTTTTGCTTTGGGAGATAATTTAGAGATTTTTAAAACAATGAACGGAGGAGCAACTTGGGATCATTGCCCGGTACTTGATACGATTGCTTTTAACTTTAGAGTAGTATTAAGAGACATTCATTTTTTAAACGACACTACAGCCTTGATAGTTGGCGGTGATGATTTTGGAAACGGAATAATATTAAAGTCCGAAAATTCAGGAAAAACCTGGCATTCGGTTTTAACCGAAAATCATGAATTACGAGCCTTGCAATGCCTGGATGAAACTACTGCATTTGCCAGTGGATATGGAGTTTTACTAAAATCTAGCGATGGAGGAGTTACCTGGCAATACCAATCGGTGTCAGATGAATTTTTTACAGGAATAAAAATTACTTCAAACGGTACGGGTTTATTGTGCGGTTACAATGGAAACCTATACAAAAGCACAGATGCTGGTGCTAGTTGGCACTCGAAAGTAAATGGAAATTTGCTACTTAGCAGCAAACGAAAGCACTTCACTTGCATTGATAGTTACAATTCAGAAACAGCTGTGGCAATGGGCGAAAATGGCTATGTGCTTGTTTCAAACGATAACGGAGAAACATGGAAAATTTCTGAAATTCCTAATAAGTCAAGTATACATTCAGTACAGCTCGTAGACTCAAATCGTGGATGGGCTGTTGGTGATAAAGGAACGCTCTATTCGTTTGAGATGAATGAATAAGCGCACATGAAATGATTGTGCGCTTGTTTTTATTCCTGCGTTTACTCAATGCAATGCTCAACATTAAAGCTCAACAACCAGTCCTTCACAAGCTAATTCAGTATTTTTAAATACAGTTTTACTTTCATCGAGCAAAGGTTTGAGATCCTTGTATCGCGCTGAGAAATGGCCAATTAGCAATTTATCGACCTGTGCTTTTTTAGCAATAATGGCAGCTTGTTCAGCAGTTGAATGAAATGTTTCGAGTGCTCTTTTTTCCAAATTTTTTAAGAAGGTAGCTTCGTGATACAATAAACTCACTTTTTTAATGTGTGGAAGTATGCGTTCGTCGTAACAAGTATCTGAACAAAAGGCATAGGAGCGAAGCGATTCAGCCGGATAAGTTAGTACCTTGTTTTTAATTACTTTTCCTTCCTTGGTGTGATAGTCTTCACCTTTTTTAATACGCAAAATGTCTTTAGTTGAGATGGAATGAAACTCGATCATTTCTTTACGTATGGATAATAATCCCGGTTTTTCTTTAAAAATAAAACCGCAACAAGGTATGCGATGATTCAATGGTATGGATTCAACCAGCACTTTATCATCTTCAAAAATAAGCTCTTTCTCACTTGTATTCAAAAAATGATATTTCAAGGAATATTTTAAATGAGTATCGGAATGCAGCAGCTGCAAATCAATTATTTCCTTTAGAGGCTTGGGGCAGTATAAATGAATATCCTGAGTACAGCCCAAAAGATGCAAGCTCGATAACAATCCTTGTAAACCAAGATAATGATCGCCATGAAGGTGGCTTATAAAAATATGGTTGATACGGGTAAATTTCAATTTGTATTTGCGCAACTGCATTTGAGTGCCTTCACCACAATCAATCAAGAAATGTCGATCGTGAATCGTAAGGTATTGAGCTGTAGGATTTCGCTGTGAAGTTGGTGTTGCTGAACTGCTTCCTAAAATGGTTAATTGAAACGACAAAAAAAAAGTTTTAAAGGGATTAAAAAATACGTGGATTAGGATAAAAAAAACCGCTAGTCAAATGGATGAATTAGCGGTTGTTTTGTTAAGTAGTACAGATAATCAATCATCTTCACCCAATTCACGATCAACTTCTTCCATAACAACATAATCAACTGCTTCGTCAACGCTGTTGGTAATTTTTAAAATAGAGTCTAATTGAGAAATAGAAATTAATTTTTTAACAGCTTCTTGTATTGAGCACAATACAAATGAACCATTTGCATTTTTACATAAACGGTTGGCAACCAAAATTGCACTAAGACCTGATGAATCGCAATAACGAACTGCTGTTAAATCCATAACAATGTTTTTAACTCCCTCAGTTGTTAATACTACCAACTCTGACTTTAAGCTAGGAGAAACATTGTTATCCAGTTTTTCAATTAGAACCTTGATCAGGGTGTATTTTTCTTTCTTTTCGATTTGAAAATTCATAGTTCCGTTTTTTTTTCAAATATAGAAACAATAAATAAAACAAAAAATTTTATCGTTTTATTTTATTAATTCGACAGTAAATATAGTACAGCCATCCGTATCGCCACCCCATTTTCAACTTGCTGTAAAATAATGGATTGATCGCTGTCGGCCACCTCACTGCTAATCTCAACACCACGATTAATTGGTCCGGGATGCATGATCACAATTTTTTTGGAAAGCGAATTTAAGATGTCCAGTGTTAACCCGTATTGTAAAACATAGTCGCGCAACGAAGGAAAATAACTGATGTTTTGTCTTTCCAATTGTATGCGCAACATATTGGCAACATCACACCATTCAAGTGCTTTCTTTAAATTTGATTCTACTTTTACACCAAGCGATTGTATGTGTTTGGGTAAAAGGGTGGCAGGTCCACACACCATTACTTCGGCACCGCATTTTTGAAGGCAAAATATATTC